>CAYSUA010000160.1:0-10956 GCA_964433795.1 uncultured Desulfobacteraceae bacterium
ATACAGTTCGAGTTGCCGCAGCTATCTCCGCGCAGCGGTTCAGTTCATGCAGTTATACGTCTCATCAGATCCGGATAACTGGGGCCGGATCTGATCTAGAATAGCCCCTAATTTTTCTGATTTTACCGGCAATTTTCAATCCGGGAAGAACATACTGCTCAAATTAACAGAACCTGTTTAGTCGACCATGTTTTCAAAATGTCGCAAAATTTCCTTTTCCATGTCCGACTTTCGCTCCCAAGACCAAACTCGTTTTAAACATTAAAACACCTCTATATTCCCGCATTTCTGCCGGTTACAGAAATTCCGTGATGGAATTAAACCTACCGACGCGGATCACGAAATCGCCGCAAAAGCGATCGAGTGCGCAGATGTCAATGACAACCCGATATTTGGAACCCTTAAACCGATCAGCAATTGGAGCACATTTTAGGCCCTGTGCCCGGGGGGAGGTTTGCGCTGAACGGGTCCGCATGCCCGACAGAAAACGCTGACATAAGCTTTTTTACTTCTCCCCGGCAGAGGGGGCAATTCACTTTGCTTTTATGGCTTGTGACCAGTTTGTCGAATTTGTAGTTGCATTGATCACAGTGGTATTCAAACAATGGCATGTCACACCTCCATATTTACAGATTTGCTAAAGCTTATTAAAACATAATAACGATGATAACCGGGCGCAAGAATTCTGCATAGCGACAGGGAAACAGAACGGTTTAGAATATGGCGCTTTCAAAATAGATTGATTCCATATATAATTAAAACCGACGAATCCATTCAGAGGATGAGGGTTTAGGTGATGGGAAATAAATCCAGACTCAATATCGTCCGCATCGGAAACAACATTTCCTACAGCAGTCTGAAAGAAGTCGGAGATAAAATTCTGAATTCCTTTCAGGGCGTTATCGATGAATTTCAATTGTCCCATCACAGCAGCCCGTATATCGGCAGCATCGATGCACAACTGCTGACCATGATTCTTCATGAGGAAATCGGAGGACACACGCTGGGTATTACCGACGCCGATCTGCGGACGCAGGATAAAGATGAATTTTACAATTCGATTATCGGCGGCAAAAACCCTCAAAACGATGTTGCCGTGGTTTCCACAAAAAAGCTGAGCCCTAAAAAAATCGAAACCCAGAAGGATTATGATCTGTACATCAGCCGGACCCTCAAGGTCTCCCTTCATGAAGTGGGTCATAACTTCGGTCTGATCGACCATGCTTCCTATCAGAGGGCGTCTGACGGATCGTTGTGTCCCATGAGTAAAGGGGAGTTCAACAAGTTCGGTTATCGGGGATATGTTCAGGCCATCGTTGACGGCAGAGGAATGATATTTTGTGCCGACTGCTGTTATTTTTTAAAGAAGGTGTACGGATTCGGAAGAAAGTTGATAAGATTCATGGCAGATGGGTTAAGCTCAAGAATATAAAAGCCACAAACGGAGGTTCAGGCACATGGCGGCATTTAAAATCCTCAGGACCAACCACACCAGCTTTACGGTCTCCGATATTGACCGCACCATCGCTTTCTTTCGGGATGCCCTCGGTTTCTCGGTGGTGTCACCCAAGGCGCCGCGCGATCAGAAGACAATTCAGCAGATCACCGGTGTTTCCGGTGCTGATGTTATGATCGCCTATCTTATGGCTCCGGGGGTCATCACATAGAGCTCATCGAATATCTGGCGCCAAAGGATCGCGGCAGCGTCAGGCCCCGACCTTGCGATACCGGTTCTGCTCACCTGGCCTTCGATGTGGATGATATCGAAGCCGCAATTGCCGCAGCCAAAGATCATGACGTTCAGCCCATCGGTCCCACCGTCACCAACAATAAGGGGCCCAATGCAGGTTGCAAGGTGGTATATTTGCATGACCCGGACGGCATCACCATCGAGTTTCTCCAACTTCCGAATAAATAAACCGCCCATCGGGTCTCAGACTCGGTTTTGGAATCACTTCTAAGCGATTCTCTTTGATTTAAGGACCGCTCGGGCTTCCTTTAGGAACTCGGCGCCACCGAACTGGAAATATTCCAGAGGCGATACCGTGAGCATGCGGAACCCTTTGTCCAAGAGGCCGGGCAGTGTTTCCACCGTGGCGGGAATGGAAACCGCCTTTCCCGCCTTAATGGAGTCGGAGACGATTTTGTCCACCAGTCCGCTTACTTCCGCCTGATCCGGCCAGCCCATGGAATGGGCCAGATCCAGAGGACCGAGGTCGATAAAGTCAATTTCCGGAATCGCCAGTATCTCACCCATATTGTTTACGCCGTCTATTTCTTCAATAAGGCAGCCGATCATGGTCTCCCGGTTGATATCCAGAGACCATTGTTTGGGGGAGGTTTCCGCAACGTCCAAAGTAAATTTAGCCCCCCGGCTCCTGAAGAATACTGTTCGCTTTCCTTCGGGGTGAAATTTAGAGGCATTTACAACGGCCCGGGCGTCTGTTGCGGAATTTACGCGGGCCACCAGGATGCCTTGAGCGCCACCGTTCAGAGCATGCAGCATCAACTCCGGATTGTTCTGCATCCGGACAATAGGAGTGACGCCATGCAGGTCGGCGGCTCGAATCGTGTTCTCCAAATCCCTCTCATTGAACAGATCATGCTCACAGTCAATGGTAACGAAATCGAATCCGAGGGCGCCTGCCAGTTCGATTACATTGGGGTCGTTCACTCCCACCGTTGCGCCAAAGGTGACTTCTCCCGCCTTTATCTTTGCTTTTGTTCTATTCTCGCGTACCATTTTTCCATCCTCCTCACGAATTCCATTTGAAATCAATCCACATCCGGCCATATCTCCGGCCGATAAATGTGCCGCTCATAAGCCTCTGCAACCCGCAAAGTTGTTGCTTCATCAAACGGCTTTCCGGCAATTTGCATGCCTATGGGAAGCCCTGCGGTGGTGAACCCCACAGGAACTGAAACAGACGGCAACCCTACAAGATTAAAGACACGGGTGCAGCGCGTCAGCGCCACGCCGACCGGAATGTCTTCGTCATCCAGCCGGACGGTAGCCTCATCCTGGCGGGGTGCGGGAATGCTCACACCCGGGGTCGCCAGCACATCTACCTTCATCAGCGCCTCCGTGAAATTTTCCTGCACCATGCGTCGGATGCGCTGGGCTTTGATATAACTTGACGACAGATGAAGCGCACCGAGGTCCAGTCGGCTCCGAACGTCACTGCCGATGTCATCGGGTCTGGTGCGGTGAAATTTTTCAAGGCATGCGGCCGCTTCAGCGGTAAGGATCAGAAGGGTTGCAGCAGAGGCTCTGTCCAGGTCCGGAATATGAACCGGTGTAACCGTTGCACCAAGATCTTTAAGGGCATCAATGGCGGTTTCCACCCCGGCTTTGACTTCCGGATCGATTGCCTCAAAATAAACCGTATCCGGCACCCCCACTCTGACACCGCTGATGTCGCCGGTGAGACCGGCGAAATAATCGTCAACGGGAACATCCGGGGTGCAGGGATCCTTTGGATCGTATCCCGACATGTATCGAAGCGCAATGCTTGTATCCGCTACGGTTCGGGTCATGGGGCCGGGATGGTCCAACGACCAGCAAAGCGGGTATACGCCGTGTTTGCTCACTCGCCCGAATGTGGGCTTGATACCGGCCGTACCGCACAGAGCAGATGGTATACGGATCGATCCGCCCGTGTCGGTTCCCAACGTCAGCAGTGCACAACCGGCTGCTACGGCTGCAGCGGATCCGCCGCTGGAGCCGCCCGGTACACGTTCGGGATCCCATGGATTTCCCACGTTTCCATAATGCGGATTATGGCTGGTGGTCCCGAAGGCGAACTCGTGCATATTGGTCTTTCCGATGAGAATGGCGCCGGCATCCGTGAGCCGGGAAATGACGGTGGCATCTTCTTCGGGAACAAAGTCGGCCAATATCCGGGAACCACAGGTTGTCTTCATTCCAGCGGTAAAGAAAAGGTCTTTGGGGGCAAACGGAATGCCGTGCAATGGTCCGCGGTATCGGCCTTTGACAATTTCACTCTCAGCCTGCCGCGCAGCTTCCCTGGCATGCCGATCCAATATGGTGATAAACGCGTTGAATTTTTTCTGGACGTGCTCACATCGTTCCAGAAAGGCATCGATCACCTCAACCGGTGAGATCTCCTTTTTACGGATGTGTTGCGATAGACGGGTGATGGTCAGGGTTTGAAAATCTAAGATAGCCGCCATGCGAGTTCTCCTTATGGTTTGCCGTTAACCGTTCATTACCTGGGATCAAAAACAATGGCCGGTCCCGCATCCAGCGGATCCAGATGACGTGCGGCGTCGACTTTATCCGCCATATCGTCTGCCGCTTTTTCAAGTGAGGGTTTTTGTTCGTCCGCCACAAAAAGCCCGGCGATTTTCAGTGTAAACCGATCGGATGAATCCTGGTTGTTTTGAGTCGACATTTTTTTGCTCCTTTGCTTTGGTAACCGGAATGAATTCGCGTTAAGATTCCGCTGTTCTTTTTATGAAAAGCGATTCGAGGTTTTGATAAGAAAGGTAAATCAGAATTATGGTGCGGGGTCAAGAAGGATGGATCCATCGGTGGGCAAAGGGTTTGAGATATCGGAACAGAGCCCTCGACGCTTTTGGCTGCCGACCGGCCGTTTTTTCCGACCGGGAGCTTTCGATCAGCCGGAGAATCTTTTGATCGTCCATATCCTTAAACCGTTCCGTCAGTGTCAAGATGAGTGCGCTGTCTCCGGACAGTAGCTGATCCCGCCATTTTTCGGTTTGCCGGAACACATGGATATCGGCCTGATGCTCCTGATCAACCCGGGCCAAGGCAATTTGTATCGGTTCGGGATCCACCTGGCGCATCCACGATCCGATGTATTGCAGCTGTCTCCGTTTTGCCTCATGTTTTTTCAGTTTTTTGGCAAGAAGAACAGCTTCCAACAGCTCCTCCTCCATGGGAACCTGCTGAAGCTGCTCCGGCGTGAGCGCAACCAGCCGCTCTCCCAGTTTCTGTAATGACTGCACTTCCCTTTTAAGCTGGGTCCTGCTCTTCTTTACTTTTTCGATCATTGGGCCTATATATCCTTTTTCTTTCAAGTAAACAAACAATGGGAATCTTGATTTTAGATTTTAGAATTTGGATTTTGGATTGGGGAATTGAGGATTGCTGATTTTGAATGAAGCCTTTAAAGTGGAATCATGCGCAACAAAGATATTCATGCGGCTATCCGCACACTGAAAAAAGAGGTTCAGCAGTGGAAAGTGCCGGTGGTGGGGCACTACACGCAAACCCCCTTTACCGTACTCATCTCCTGCATACTGTCCCTGCGTACTCAGGATAAGACCACCCACGAGGCCAGCGAACGTCTGTTCCGACTGGCAAAAACCCCCGGGAAGATGGTCAAACTTTCAACTGCTGCCATCCAAAAAGCGATTTATCCGGTGGGCTTTTACAAAACAAAGGCCGGGAACATCAAAAAGATCTGTGAAATCCTGCTGTCCAAAAACAGCGGAAAGGTACCGGACGATCTGGATGCGCTATTGGAACTTCCCGGAGTGGGCCGAAAGACAGCGAATCTCGTGGTTACCCTGGGATATGGAAAACCGGGCATCTGTGTGGATACCCATGTACACCGCATTACAAACCGGTGGGGGTATGTTCAAACCAAAACGCCGGAGCAGACGGAAATGGCGCTTCGGAAAAAGCTCCCCCCCGAATACTGGATCATCATCAACGATCTTCTCGTGAGCTACGGTCAGAACCTGTGCAAACCCATCTCACCGCTTTGCAGCACCTGCAGGATCCGGTCTTACTGTGAGCGTAGAGGCGTCGATATCTCGCGATAGTTATTTCAGCTTTCGGTTAGGGCTATTTTAGCCGGTTCGGGTAGGTACCGGATCAGGGCCAGCATTAAAAACGGGATGATCGCAACAAAGATCAGAACCGGCCGCATACCGAATATATCGGCAAATTTCCCGGCAACCGGCATGAGGATACCGCCGGTTCCCAGGGTCAGTCCCATGATGATACTGGACACCAGAGATTTACTTTGGGGGGCGACCTGCTGTGCTAAGGCCACTGAGGGAAACATAGTGGCCAAAGCCAGGAAGCCGGAGAAAAAGGATAGAAGGTACACTATCCAATCCCCACTATGGATAAAAAGAATAAGACAGGGTGTTGTGAGGGCGAATGAAAAATAATAGACCGGTCTGAAACCGATTCGATCCACCAGATGGCCGCAAACAACAGCACTGATGGATGCCCCTACGGAAAACAGGGATATAATGGTGCCGACAGCCACAAGGGAATAGCCTTCTGAAGCAAAGAGTACCGGCATGAAGGTGAGTGTGGTTTGCTCCAGCAATGCTCGGGTTACTCCCAGGGTCCAAATCAGGGTAATGGGTTTCCAGACATGGCCGAGGCCGCCTCGAATAGCGCTGAAAAACCCCGGTTTCTTAATTCCGTCGCTCTTGGTTTTCGGAGCCAGAAAAAAAAGAATAATAAAAACCGCTAAGCCTATAACCGTCGTTTGGGGAAGCCGGCTGAGGCCGAAGCGGGTCACGAAGATCGCCAGCACGATGGGCCCGATGGTAAATCCAAGCGTTCCTCCCAGACCAAAAAACGACATGCTCAAACCGGCATGACGACCGGCATAATTGGAGACCAGTCCGGCTGCGGTGGGATGGTACATGGCCGACCCGATGGAACCGGCGCCGGCAAGTATTAAAATCATGACATAGCTGGGGGAAATGCCCAGCAGGGGGATACAAACCATACTCACCAGGGTCCCCGTAAGCATAATTACCCGGGGACGATAGCGGTCGGCCAGAATTCCGAAGATGGGCTGGATCAGAAAAGCAGTGAATGTGCTGATACCGGTGATGAAACCCACCTGAGTGAGATTAAGGACAAATTTATCTGCCAGCACAGGCAGGAGCGGCTTTACAAAAGATTGAAAGAAATCACCGCAAAAATGTACCAGAAAAAGGGCAAATATAAATTTTTTGTTGATATGATCCATGCATCTTTGCTTTCGCGTAAAAAAGTTGAACCGGTCGTCTATCATTAATGTCTGCCAAGGTAAACCCTTTAGTTGCTTAAAAAGTATGACAAAGGGGTGTTAAATGAATAGGGTAAAGTCTATTCACAAAATAGATTAGTCTCGAAAAACGAGACGGAGTCTCACAATCCAAGACGCTTTTTATAAAAACGGTCGGAAATGCTCCCGTCCGTTTCTCATCGGCCCGGGTTTTATCCCGGGACATTCGAGATACTCAAACAGCCATCCATCTTTCCGATCAATATCTATTTTTAATTTTTTCAATAAATAACGGTTGGTTAATGTCCGGAAAGCAGTGGCGGGATGAACGGGTTTCAAAGTTTCAGTAATCCGACTTTAAAAAAGTCATTTGAAAGGAAGTTCTGGCATGATTCTTGGATTAATAGAGACTAAAGATCTAAAATTCTTTCTCCATTTCTTTCGTTATGCTGTTCTTTGATAAGTTCCGATTATTAGATTTTGTCACCCGGCTTCAACACCTACATAGCAGGCGGCACAATTCACAGCGGTCCCGCCGGATATTTTTTAAATGGGGAGTCTGAGGTGGCATTTATAAGGCTTCTCGGGTGTGCGTGCATCTTTTCTGCTGGAGTCGATTCAGTTATTGGGAATGGCTGGAACTGATAAACTAAAACCCCTAACCATACATTCCATTGTTTGTCGTTTTGTTATTGTTTATCCCTTAACCTTAAACGTTAACGCATTTTCAAACCGATAGGTATGTGACTCCAGTTTCCAGCACGCTTTTTTAAGTTTATGACTTAATCACACCGCAGAGAAAAACGGCATCCGGGAAGCCTTCGGAACTTGTCTCGCGCCTGAAAGGCTTTTACCAATTCCGCATCTTGATCTGGATGATGTTTCATATTCAGGTTCAAATAATTAGACAACCTCCGGCCCAAAAGGTTCCGTATTGGTTTTTGCATAAAATGCAAAGAACTAATTATTAAGGCTCTAGCGCGATACTCCGGTTGCCGTCAAGATTCTTAAACTCCGGCTTAAAAAAGAACTAAAATTTTCTTGAGATTCTTCCGATATTAATAATAACGCTACAGGGAAGGTTGTATTGGTATTTCGGAGATGGCTGAAAACAACAAACATATTGCGCTGTGTATCTATTGCCTCGCCCGCTATCGTGTGCCCATAGAATATGAGGGAAAGCGGGTATTTTGCAAAAACTGCGGCGGATACTTTAATCTGGTGTTTGAAGAAAAACCGGATGCGAATGATTCCGGATCCGGTAATGGACACAAACCCAAAGTGACCCATGAAATATCCCGCAAGGATTCCCGTCTGCTCCTCGGCAATCTGGCGCTGCGGTATAATCTGCTCGACGAAAACGATATGAAGCAGGCCCTTTATATCCAGCAGGAAAAAAGGGATGTCGGCGAGACGATGCTGCTTGGCGAGATCATGGTGGCCCATCAGATGATCAACCGGTCCCAGCTGAATTTTCTCCTGTCAGTTCAAAAGATGCTGGAAAACAACCAACTGGATCAGAAATTCGGAGAGATTGCCGTCGAGAATCGGTTTACATCGGAAGCGGATATCCAACGGGCACTGAAGGAGCAGAAGCAGATGTTCAAGGAGAACAAATCGGTTAAACTGCTGGGGGACATTCTTATGGATTCCGGAATGATTTCCCAGGAACAGCGGGATGCCATTTTAATGAAGCAGGACAGGCTGAAAGGGATCGAGGCTTAGAATTGAGGGGAGCGCCTAAAGATTAGAGGCAATTCCGGCTGCAGGTATATTCGAAACGGTTTGCAGTTTTTTCGCCGCCTGCACTGCGCGCAGACATCGAGGTGTTTTTTTGGGCTTCCCTTCTTGGGACAGGAGATATATTTCTGATCGGTTTTCATTCAACTATCCGGTTTGTAAAATCCTTATGAACCTTTCCGGCAAAATTTTCAACCGTACTTCCCTTTTTCAAGACAAACGGCGAACTCAGATCCGCCCTCAGCTTGTCCGTGCCCTTGTGCTTGGGTGTCGTTCACTGTTAACCGTTTATACCACAGATTAAATTCAAAATATCGTAATTTGTCAATTGCGTTTGAGTGTACCGGTTTTTCAGCAGACAGACTCCTTGACACTTCCTCGGGTTTCCAGATACTCTTTCAGCTTGACTTTCGATTCACCTTAAACAGGGGAGTGAACCATGATCCGAGTCACAGCCGCCATACTGGTTAACGACGGAATGCTCCTGATCGCCAAACGCAGGGCGACCGCCCGACTGCCCAACCTGTGGGATCTGCCGGGGGGCAAGATCGAACCTGACGAAACCGCCGAGGAATGTCTCAAGCGGGAGCTCCTGGAAGAGTTTGGAATCGATGTAACGGTCAAAGACCATGCGGGATCGAACACCCACACCTACGATTTCGGCACCGTTGAACTGATAGCGTTTTACGCGGATTGGGAAAACGGAGATTTTCACTCAAAGGATCACCAGGAAATCCGATGGGCATTTCCCCACGAGCTGGACCAGTTCGAATTCGCACCGGCCGACTTTCCGTTTGTCGATCGCATCAGAAAGGGTGAAATCGAAATTGAGTATTAATTAGGGATTTATCCATGAATGACCCGAATTACCGGGGCTGGATCATCTTTGCCACCGCATGTTTTCTGTTTGTCCTTTCTCAATTTTACAAAACTTCCATTGCCGTCATTACCCCTCAGTTGATGACAGATCTGGCGCTCGATGCAAAGGGTCTCAGTGTGATGTCTGCAGTGTTCTTCTATACCTTTGCCGTCACTCAGATTCCCATCGGCGTGTATCTCGATCGGATCGGACCCCGACGCATCATGTCCGGACTCTCCTTTATCGCCGCTGTGGGAGTGATTCTGTTTGCATGGTCCCAATCCCTGAACATGTCGGCGCTGGGAAGAGCACTGATGGGTTTCGGAACGGCCTGCAACCTCATGGGGAGCTTCAAGCTTTTGACCCTCTGGTTCAGCCCCATGCAATTCGCCACCCTGTCGGCTGTTGTCACCTCAGTCGGGGCCATCGGGACCATCGCTTCCGCCACACCACTGGTTCTCATGGTGGAGGGGATCGGCTGGCGTCTTGTGTTTACAATTTTTTCTGGTGCGACGTTCATCGCCTCCATGGTTCTTTATATGGTGGTGCGGGACAAACCCCATGAAACACCTTTTGGTCAACAGGCTCAGGAAGCTTCACCCACACCACAGGCAGGGCTTTCCACCCTCGGCCGGTTGTTTCAAAGCAGAGATTACTGGATCATTTCTTTGGGCAGCATGGGGCGTTTCGGGGTCATTTTTGCGTTCCAGGGTCTCTGGGCCGGTCCTTATCTGATGGAAGTCATGGGGTATTCGCCGGTAAAGACCGGAAACATGATTTTTATCCTCAATATCGGCTACATTGTCGGGTGTCCTCTTTTCGGTATGCTTTCGGATAAGATTTTAAGAACCCGCAAATGGATCGTCGTCCTGGGCCTCAGTGCCCATGCCCTCATCATGCTGGCATTTGCGATCCTCCCGCCCGGATCGCATACCTTTATCCTGACGGTTTTGTTTTTTTCTTTCGGGTTCTTTTTCGGTGCCGGAATGGTCATGTATGCGCAAATCAAAGAGCTCATGCCGGCTGAAATGTCCGGCACTGCCATGGCCGGGATCAATTTCTTCGGGTTGATGGGGGTCGCGGTTTTTCTTCACGGTCTGGGCAGCCTGATGCAGCATATCTACCCGGAGGCTCCCCTTGGCGAAAGTGCTTTTAAAATGACCTACATGATATGTTTCGGCTTTCTGGCAATTACCGCTTTGATGTACCTCTTCACCCGGGACACAAGAGGGAAATTAATGGGGGCAGGGATCAGTCAGCAATCGTGAGGTTTCGCCACAGTTCGAATGCAGAATCCAAAGCAAGCTCCCGGCCTTCAACGGAGGTTACACCGGCAACAACACCCCCCTT
>CAYSUA010000161.1:0-10946 GCA_964433795.1 uncultured Desulfobacteraceae bacterium
ATTCGGCTATGGGACCGGTATTTCCATAACCACGGGAGGTGGTTACCAAAACCTCGCTTTCCCAGAGATCTCCTCGAAGCAAATTGCTGGCTCCGGCAGGCGTTTGATGGTACCAGCGAAGCCGTGGCGCCCGGGACTTTAAATCTAACGGATAGGGGAATCCGCCTAAAATTATTTCAGCGGTAGACAGAATCCGATCACGATCCTTGGGTGTGCTTTTTGAGGTGCTGGGTTTTTTGTTAAGATAGCGCTGAACGGTCATTTCAGGCCAGGTGTTTCGTATTTCTTCTTCGAACCACCCTCGGGCGTCAACCACACGCATCCGTGTGTCCACCGCTTTTATGCGTTCAAGTGCTTTATCCGAAATGGATGAAATGATTAATACTTCCAATGATATCAAGCCCTGATAGAGATAATTGAATCGATGGATGTCATAGTAGAATAGCGTGTCAGGCAAGTCAACCGGGTGAACACCATATATATCGTGATTCCATGATGCCTATTCTATTTTCATCTTGTAGATTCATTCAGTTTTGACCAATCGGACCTTTTGTCGTATACAATAAATCGGTACACCTATAGAAAAAATGATCCCAAAACCACGGCAGGATAGAAGCTTATAACAAAATCGAAACATGTCGATCCGTCTATGATCATTCGGTATCAAATAAACACTGAACCCTGAACCCAGAACCGATCAGTTAATGAAGAAAGTAACCATAAAACCGGGCATATCGTTAAAAATCATAGGGACTGTCTTGGCGGTTTCTATCATATTTTTCTCCCTTTTGGCTTATTTTAATATCAAGAACTTAAAAGAAGGGCTTGAAACAGCGTATATGCAAAAGGCGATGACGGTCGCCTATATGTTGGATGCCAATATTAGAAGCATCGGAGAGTTGCGAGATAAATCCCGTGTATTTTCGAGTACCCTAAAACATATCTGGTTAGATCCGGATATCATCAGTATAGATATTAATTTGCCGCAGAAAGATGCTTTAATTACTTTTGTTTCGAATCTGAACCACAGAATAGGCAGACCGGCCGATGCGAGTAATTTGAAATCCTATAAAAGGGACCTGGTAATCAGAGAAATTATTAAAAAAAATGATAATGAAAGATATTTAAAAGTAGTTGCTCCCATTCATATCGCGAAACAGCAGGCCGGAACGTATCAAATCGAAATGACCTTGGAAGATATTGATCGTAACATCCAAACTGCCATTAAACATTCAATCTT
Source organism: uncultured Desulfobacteraceae bacterium (assembly GCA_964433795.1). Lineage (GTDB taxonomy): Bacteria > Desulfobacterota > Desulfobacteria > Desulfobacterales > SURF-15 > DUZK01. The sequence goes on from CAYSUA010000161.1 coordinate 1,241, forward strand.
AAGTTATTCGGTAATTCTCATTATTTTTGTTATGGTACTTTTTGGAGCGTTGAGATTCATCATTATACGACCTGTTCATGAGATGTCTAATGCTGTAGACAGTATAGCGGAAGGTGACCTGGAGTATAAAGTGAATGTCCGGTCAAATGATGAAATCGGCAGGTTTGCCGGGGCTTTTAACCGGATGACCGAAGATTTAAGAAAATCTCACCAGAGATTGGAGGAACGAAGGATTGCTCTGGAAAAGGAAGTAATCGAAAGAAAGAATGTGGAGGAGGTACTGAGAGAAAGCGAGGAAAAATATCGCCTTTTGGTTGAAAATGCCCCGTTAGGGATCGTTTCTATCGAAGCAAACGGCCAGGTAATGAACCTTAACAATAAAATGCTTGAGATTCTTAGGTCTCTTTCCGAAGAGGCCTCGGATTCTATCGACCTGTTTACCCATCAACCGTTTGGGGCAGCAGGTTTTACAAATGATTTTCGAAACTGCCTGAAGTCCGAAAAACCGGGTATCCATGAAAATCTCTATATAAATAAATGGGGCAAGGAAGTTCATTTGCGATATTATTTAACACCCATCCGCTCTGTGGATAATGAAGTCATAGGCGTTCAGGCAATTGTAGAAGACATTTCAAAACAAAGAAATCTAAAAGCACAGCTCATGCAAGCCCAGAAAATGGAATCTATCGGCGCTCTGGCAGCCGGCATTGCCCATGATTTCAACAATATCCTGACACCTATCATTTCTCAGTCGGCATTGGCATTGATGGATGATGGGATTGATAGCACAATTCAGAATAACTTACAGGAAGTGATGAAAGCGGGCCTTCGCGCCAAAGGCCTGGTTAAACAGATTCTTGCTTTTAGCCATCAGACCGATCAGCAGCCCATTCCGCTGAAGATAACCCCGATCATCAGAGAAGCGCTCAAACTGCTGAGAGCGTCCCTGCCGACAAACATAGAGATCCGGGTCAACTTAACAGACGGCTTTGATACAGTAATCGCAGATCCGACACACATTCATCAGATATTGATAAATCTCTGCACCAACGCCGCACATAGCATGAAAGATAAAAAGGGAATATTGGAAGTCGGTTTGACCGGTATAGAAGCGGATTCTGATTTGACGGCAAAACATTCGGAACTGGAACCCGGACCCTACCTGAAACTGACAGTGAGCGATACCGGACATGGAATAGCCCCGGAGGTGATGGATCGAATCTTTGAACCATTTTTTACGACCAAGGGTCGAGGTGAAGGGACCGGTATGGGGCTTGCCGTAATACACGGGATCATCAAAGAATGTAGTGGTATCATCACCGTCGATACTGAGCTTGGAAAGGGTACGACCTTCAATGTTTTTCTACCTTTAGTTGAGACGGACATTTCAGAAGAAATTGAACCGGACACGACGCTTCCATCCGGCAACGAGCGAGTACTTGTTGTTGACGATGAAGTGGGAACGGTTAACACTTTACGAGATATGCTGGAGTGGCTTGGGTATCAAGTTATAGAAAAAACAAACAGCCAAGAAGCACTTGAGGTTTTCGGGGCTGAACCGGATCGATTTGATTTGGTCTTAACCGACCAGGCCATGCCGAACATGACCGGCGTGGAATTGGCAAAAATACTCAAGAGCATCCGATCAGACATCTCCATAATCCTGTGTACCGGTTTCAGTGAAACGGTCAATAAAGAAAGTGTAAAGGCCATGGGTATCTCTGAGTTTCTATTGAAGCCGGTTGAAATAGACGAGTTGGCACAGGTCATTCGGAAAGTTCTAGATAAAGAATAACCCCCCAGTTTATCATTCCACCACGAAGTCATATATCAGAGAGGAAAACCGTTGGTCACGGTTTCCTCTCTGACAGATGAAGGTTGACCACACTAATTTTTTATTCCGGTTTGCATTCAAGATGATACCAAGGCGGCCAGGAGGAGGCGACGCAGATGTACGAATAGTACTTCGAGGAGCCTAGGACGCAGCCAACGCAGGTAGCGCTTGAATGCGAATTGGAATCAATAGTTTTCGGCCAAGAGCTCGAAATGGGCTTTGGCGTGATCGCAGGTGGGGCACGGATTCGGTGGTTCGGTTGCCTCTACCACTCGCCCGCAGTTCCGGCACTTCCACAAGGCTTTTTCCGGTTTTTTGAATACCGTTCCGGCGGCTAACGCTTCGATCAATTTGTTGTAGCGCCGTTCATGCCACTGTTCCACTTCCGCCACTTCTTTGAATGTCCGGGCGGCATCTTTGAATCCCTCCTGATCGGCAATATCGGCAAAATCAGCATAGATGGTGGTCCACTCCATTTTCTCACCGGCCGCTGCCGCCTTTAGCTGTTCCAGAGTCCCCCCTGGGACACCAGCCGGGTATCCGGCTGTGATGGTGGCTTCGCCGCCTTCTAAAAGCCTGAAAAAGAGCTTTGCATGCTCCAGTTCATTTTCGGCGGTTTCCAGGAAAATACCTCTGATTTGCTCATATCCTTCCTTTTTTGCAATGCCGGCCGCCATGGTGTAGCGGTTTCGGGCCTGGGATTCTCCGGCAAACGAGGCTAAAAGATTGTGTTCTGTTTTGGATCCTTTAAGTGTCGGCATAAGCTTCCTCCTTCCGATTTTTATCGATTGTTTAAAGCAATGATGTTTGATTAAAAATTACATGCTATAGATGAGAAAAACAAGAGGTACTATTTATTTTCGAGTACTCGATTCTTAATAAGTGTGAGAAAGCATGCTGAGGAAATACCGGCTGCACCGAATATCATACACATGACCATGATCTGATACCGAACGGCTATGAGCGGGGATATTCCGGATAAAATCTGGCCCGTCATCATACCGGGTAGAGAAACCAGACCCACTGCAAACAGGGAATTGATGATGGGAATCAACGAAGCCCTTAGCGCTATGCATCGCGCCTGATCATAATCCACATCTCTTTTGATTTCCGCTTCGAATCGCTCAGCCGCAAGGCTCACACTGTTCATGGCATTGGCAAAGATCATTCCGGCAAGGGGAATCAGATAACGGGGCAGATACCACGGATGCAGGTGAAGAACCCCTTGTGTGATGAGCAGCAGCGTCGTTCCTCCTCCCAGCAGAATGGAACAGAGGGCGTATTTGTAAAACACCTGTCGTCGGGTTTGTATTGTTCGAAGCGCAATCCAGCTTGACGTGAAAACCATGACGGTCAATACCGCTGCCACGATCCACGGGCTGTCCGACTTAAAGATGTATGTCAGACAATATCCGATGAGCAGGAGCTGAGCCAGCATTCGCGATGTGGCATATAGGGCATGGCGACTGCCCAGGGACCATTTGTAAAAAATTCCGATTACAACAAAAGCCGGGATGAAGGCCAATGCCAAACTTGTAAAGGGTATGATTTGAATTGAATTGTTCATGATTGATACGCCCTTTATGGTAACCTAGGTTAAGTGGTTCAGCGTTCAGCGTTCAGGGTTGAATAATTCTAACCCCGATAAACGGGATAAGTGCCTTCACCAAATTTTTTTCTTGTTAAAAAACAAGAAAAAAATTTCTAAGGCACTAATCAGCCACTATCAAAGGGTTCTTGTCTTCAATTTGGCTCCAAGACAGTCTCACCCAATGGATTATGTTGATTATTACAGATCTGGATAAGAGTTGTTAGCAGTTTCAATCGGTTATAACCTTTGAACCCTGAACTCTGAACCCAGAACCGATCAGTTTAGGTGTAAGTTTATTCGAATTGTATGATAAAACAATTAAAAAAGCTCTTGACAGGATGATTTTAATATTATAATTAAGCAATAACTTAAATACTTAATCAAAAAAGAGGGCATACCCTTGGATATCGAACCTTCAGAAATGTTTAAAGTATTGGGAGTGGAAACACGGGTGAAAATAATCGATCTCTTGAAATCCCAGGGTCCGCTTGGTGCTAAAAAGATTGCAGAGATGGTCGGTGTGACGACTGCTGCCGCATCGCAGCATTTAAAAATATTAAAACAAGCCGGGTTTGTCAGGAGCGAAAGAAACGGGTACTGGATACCGTACTCCATAGATGAGAAAGCCCTGGAAAACTGCCGGGATGTTTTGACGGAAATTTGCACCTGCGGCTGCAAGGGTACGGGTGATTTCAAAGAGAAAAAAATAGGCGATGCCAGTCTCGAATCTTTGAGACAGTATGAGACGGAAATGAAAAAAGAGCTTAGGGTCGTTAAAGAAAGAATCAAAGAAATAGAGTCCAAAAAGAATTAGACAATTTTTTTTGCCATAATATTTAAGTATTTACTTATTTACCTAAACAAAATCCGAAAAGATGGATACGAGTTAGACCACCCATCTGGTACATAGACCATAGAAAGGAGGTGATGAAAATGGCAGAGAAAAAGGGCAATTGCGGCTGTGGATGTATTGGGCAAAAGCCGGACACACCTAAGGTTGCAAGCGACAAGAAAAAACCCAAGAATTCCAAGTAGTGCAAGAGATACTTGGCGGCACCTAAACAGGCAGAGGGTAATGAGAATGCTCTCTGCCTGTTTTTTCGAGTCCATCAAAATCCAAAGTCTAGTCTCACGCCTTATTGTTGATCCCTTAATGCTATTTGTATATGATGGATTTATCGTAATTCATTTTTCCTTTATCCCAGAAGAGAAACAAATCATGGCCAATACGATTAAAGTCATGGGACTGTGCGCCAGCCCGCGTAAAGGAAATAGCTATTTCCTGATGGAAAAGGCCCTGGAATGTGCTGCTGAATATGATGCGATTCCGACTGAGATAGAACTCTTTCATCTTGGAAAAAAATCGCCGGCACCGTGCGACGCCTGTATGGCCCACAAAGGGCTTAAAGGCGAATGCCGGATTAAAGATGTTTTTCAGCAAATGCGGGATCTATGGGTCGATGCAGATGTCATCCTCTATGCGTTTCCCGTTTACCATATGGGTATTCCGGCTCAGCTGAAATCTTTTATCGATCGCCTGGGTAACTCTTTGGGCTACTATTTCCAATCCGAGGAACCCAGGTCCTTTCATATTCCCCGCCTGATGAAAACGATGGGTTTTATCACCCAGGGTGCGCATCTTTACGGCGGGCAGGATCTGGCGCTCAATTACATGCTCAACCACGCCTTGCTCATGCGTTGTTTGCCCATATCCGGCGATCTTCCGGATTCTTACATCGGGTCCGGCGGGTGGACCGGCGGACAGGTGGACCGAAACAGTCTAAAAGAATTATACGATCAGGGCGACAGGGATGCCCTGATCGCGGTGAATAGCACCCGGCAAGTGACCCGCCGGGCGCTGGAAACCGCGATGATTATAAAGGAAGGGCTGAAGGCCCAAAAGCAGATCCTTGCCCGGGATAGGAATTACGAATTTGTGCTGCAGAAACTATCCGGCTGATTGGTGATAAAGTTCAAAGGAGTACGACGAGATGACCGAGGAGAAAGCATGCACCAGGCTGGGTCGGGAGATTACGGATATTGATCGCGCATTTGATGTTCAAGTCCGGGGTGTTATGGTTCTCACAACACAATGGGGTGAAAAGCTCAACGGTATGTCCGCCGCATGGATCAGCCGAGCAGCGGAGCAGCCGTTTTTAGTTATGGTGAGTGTGTACAAAGAGAATTATTCTCACGATCTCATTAAAAAAAGCAGAATTTTTGCCGTAAACTATTTAAAGGACGGGCAGCAGAACCTGGCGATACATTTCGGAAAACAGTCGGGCCGGGATGTGGACAAATTTCTAAAGGTCCCTTACTTCACGGACCAAACAGGTGCACCGATCCTTAAAGATTGCCTGGCGTACCTGGACTGCAAGGTCTTCGCAGAACTGGACGCTGGTGATCATACCATTTTTTTAGGAGAGGCCTTGAGCGGAAGGGTACTGGCTGAGGGTCGGGGACTGAAATATCAATTAGCGGATTATCTCGATGCCGAAGCCTGCCCGGATGGACCCCTAGGCGCTTAGAAATTATTTTTATGCATTTTGTAGCAAAAAAATTATATTGGGATATTTTCCATATCTTCAAATGATTGAATATTTTCGATTGAAGATTCAATAGTCAATTCCCCGATAAAGCGGGATTTACGCTTCGCTACAACCGGCTTGTCCGGGTTAGGATAGGAGTGAGACATGAGCGCAAAACTAGTCGTTCATCCTGAAAAGTGCACAGGATGCAAAAGCTGTATGCTGATATGTTCATTTGAGCATACGCATGCTTTCAGTTACGAAGATGCGCGGGTGCAAGTGGTCAAGAACGAATCCAGAGGACAAAGCATCCCCATGGTTTGCCTCAATTGTGAAGATGCCCCCTGTATCGATGCCTGTCCGGTAGAAGCCATAGGGTGGCAGTCGGACGGCAATCGGGTAGTTTTGAACGAGGCGGAATGCAACGGTTGCGGGGACTGTATTGAGGCCTGTCCGTATCAGGCCATCCACCTGCATCGAACTAGCGGAGTTGCCGTTAAATGCGATTTCTGCAAGGGAGATCCGCAATGTATTAAAGTCTGTCGCTTTCCTGAAGCGCTGGTCTGGGGATAGGGATAGAAAAAGGGTTGAAGAGGAGAAATACATGCCGCATGCTTTTGCAGGAAAGCTGTTGGAAGTAAACCTTTCGGACGGAGAGATCATTCAAAAGTCCCTTAATGATGATAAGGTACTCAAGTACTTGGGAGCCCGGGGGTTCAATGCACGCCTTCTTTGGGAGCTTGTCGGACCCGCTGTTGATCCTCTGGGTCCGGAAAATGTCCTCATCTTTGGAACCGGTACTCTGACCGGTACATCCGCGCCCACCTCGGGGCGCACTACCGTCACCTGCAAAAGTCCAGCCACCGGGTTGTATTTGAAGACCAATGTCGGCGGTCACTTCGGTACCGAACTTAAATTTGCCGGTTACGACACCATCGTCATTAAGGGTCAGGCGCCTAAACCGGTTTACCTGTTGATCATAGACGGCAAAGTGAAAATCCGGGATGCAGAAGACCTCTGGGGGAAAGATGTTCGTGAGACCACCCGGGCCATCGAACACGCCCAGGGGGACCACGATGTTCAAGTGGCCTGTATCGGTCCTGCCGGAGAAAACAAAATACTGTTTGCCTCTATCATGACCAATTATTATAACGCGGCCGCCCGGGGGGGCGCCGGTGCGGTCATGGGGTCCAAGAACTTGAAGGCCATTGCCGTTCGCGGTTACGGCGGGATCACCGTGGCTCAGCCGTCTGATTTCCGTCAGGCTGTATTTGAAGCCATCGAGGCTTCCTATCAGGACTTCAGCGCCAAAACCTCTTATCTTTACGGCACTTCCAGCAGTGTGGCGGTCATCAACGAGCTGGGGTCTTTTCCGAGTTACAACTTCAGATCCGGTCGTATTGATGACGCCGAAAAGATCAGCGGTCCCTTCCTGGTGGAAGCGGGATATCTCAAAAGGCGAATGGGCTGTAGCGCTTGTATTTTCAGCTGCCATCGGTACTGTGAAATCGAATCGGGGCCTTATGCGGGAACGTACGGAGGGGGCCCCGAGTATGAAACCATGAGTGCTCTGGGTTCCGGGTGTGGCACCGTGGACGTAGAGCTGGTCATCAAGGCCAACGAGCTGTGCAACCTCTACGGGTTGGACACGATTTCCGCAGGCGGCGTGATCCAGTGGGCCATGGAATGTTTCGAAAAAGGAATTATTACCGAGGAGGATACCGGCGGAATCAGGCTTGAGTGGGGTAATGCCGAGGCGATCCTCGGAATTCTAGAGCAGACGGCTCGCCGTGAAGGGTTTGGATCCGTACTGGCGGAAGGCGTTCGAAAAGCAGCGCAAATTATTGGCCAGGGATCTGAAAAATGGGCGGTTGAAGCCAAAGGACTGGAGCAGTCCCGCGTGGAAACACGCACTGCTTTTGGATACGCCCTGGCGTTTGCAGTCAATCCCCGCGGTCCCGATCACCTTCACACCGAAGTTTTGGCCGAGTTCGGCACGCGTCCCGGAGGTCGCGCGCTGGTGACCCAAATTACCGGAAGTGAACGTTATGCCTTTCCGCTCACCCTTGAAAAACGCGCCGACATCGTCCGCTGGCATGAAGACTGCTATGCGGCTACCGATGCGCTTGGACTCTGTGCCTTTGCCACCACCGCCCGTTATGGCGTCACCCCTTCGCTTCTGGCCCGCATGCTTTCAGCGGCTACGGGAGTCGATTTTTCCGAAGACAGCCTCATGCGGGTGGGCCGTAGAATTATGAATCTGGAAAAAGCCTTCAACGTTCGGGAAGGCGCCACCCGAAAGGACGACAAACTGCCTTACCGCTTGATGAACGAGGTTCTGATCTCAGCGGCTGCCAAGACGGAGAACCGATCGGAGACCGCCGACAGTCATCCTGAACCGGTAAAAGAGAAAATCAACTCCCAGGCATATCTGGATCAGATGCTGGATGAATACTACGAGCTTCACGGCTGGGATAAGGAAACCGGACTCCCCCGGTATGAAACCCTTGAAAAGCTGGGGTTGGGGGATATTGCCCTCGAACTGGATCAAAAAGGTTGTCTTCCCAGGCCGTAGTCCGGTACAAGCGTACAGACAACCGCATATGAGAGTTCTGTGAAAGATACAGCCGGACGGATTACGGTTAAGATTAAGTTATTCAGACAGGCTTTTCCTGAAAGAGATGTGGTACAACTCCCCCAGGGTGCGCGTGTGGGAGATCTCATGGCCGTGTTGGAGCCCAACTATTTTAAAGTGGAAAGTCAGCTGTCTTCCCAACTGCCCTTAAAGGAGATGTCCTCCGATGACCTGCTGCTAATCCTCAATGGGCGGCTGATCAACAATCTACAGGGCCTCGATACTCCGCTTAAAGACGGAGACGTGTTTGCGGTGTTTCCCGTGATGTCCGGGGGATAACGACCGTGAAGAGAACACCCCTTTTGATCAAGGAGAAAAATCATGACGGACTGGAAGATCAACTCAATTGAAGAGGCGGAAGATCTGGTTCACGGATGCTGCTTTATGGGGACCGGTGGTGGAGGCGGTCCGAAACTCGGACTCGACTTGTTGCGAAAAACCCTGGAGAAAGGACAAGAGATAAAATTGGCGGATCCCGGGGATCTTGCCGATGACGCCTGGATCTGCACCGGGGCTTTTGTGGGTTCCATCGCGCCGCCCTCAGAAAAAATCATGGCGTTAAAAGAGAAACTGGGCCTGGACAGAAAGGTGGAACACGAAATCGTCCGGGCCGTTAAAGAGCTTGAATCGTATGTGGGAATCCAAATCAGTGCGATTGCAGCCTGTGAACTGGGTGGACTCAATACACCGGCCCCCATCAGTGCTGCCGCCGCCCTGGGAATACCGGTGCTGGACGGAGACTATGCCGGTCGAGCCATCCCGGCCAGTGTTCATTTAAAGATCTCCATTGCGGGGAAAAATATCTGGCCCCGGGCGTTCTGCGATCTGGCCGGTAACACGGTCCTCATCAAGCAAGCCTCAAGTCATGCCATGATGGAGCGAATTCAGAAGTATCTGAGTATGACCACCATCGGTTTGATCGGCGGAGCCGGGCATTTATTGAACGGAGAGGAGATGAAGCGTCTGATCAACCACGGCAGCATTTCCAGATGCTGCCGGATCGGGCGGCTGCTCCGAGAGGCACGGCACAGCGAAACGGACACAGCGGCTTTCATGGCCGAGAAGCTCGATGGCTGGGTTCTTTTCAAAGGGGTGGTCGAAGAAAAGCCCTGGGAAAG
>CAYSUA010000162.1:0-10896 GCA_964433795.1 uncultured Desulfobacteraceae bacterium
CCAGATCCTGCAGCATGGAGCTCTTGAATCCTTTCAATTTTTCCGCCTCGCTTATCCGTGCTTCCTTACCGGTTCCAAAACGTGCCCCCAGACGTTCGGCAACCGCCTGGGCCTCTGTCATCATCTTCAGGATGACACTACGAGTTGAAGAATCGCCGCACATCTGATCGAAGGTCGCACCCGTGAGCACGCTTAAGGGGTTTAGGGATAGATTCCCCCAGAGCTTGAGCCAGATCTCATCCCGAATCCGTTCTGATATGCGGGCATCCACGCCGGTTTTCCCCAAGAGATCAACGATTCGTCGACAATCCCCGGAAACCACCCCGGTGGGCTCGCCGAAGTCAAACCGGTTGTCTCCTGTCTGCTGAACGGACCCGGGCTCAATCACCCGGGAGGCGACATAGGTGACACATCCGGTGGCTCTCCAGGGTTCAATTGCCGCCCGGATGCTGCCGTCGGGATCAAGACAATCGATGGACGCATCCTTGAAGGGTCCTTCCAAACCATGGAAATACCACCAGGGAATACCGTTCTGCACAAAGATGACACGTGTGTGCTCTCCGAGGAGGGGGATGATGGTCTTGGCCGCAGCAGGGATGTCGTAGGTTTTGACACAAACGAATATGAAGTCCTGTGTCGGCAGTTCCTGCGAATCTCCAACACAGTGGGGTCGAGCCTCAACGCACTCGCCCTCCGGACCGATCATTCTCAGTCCCTTTTCGCGGATTGCTGAAAGAAACGGCTCCCGCTCTATAATCGATAGCTCGACACCCGCCTGGCTCCAATACGTCGCCAGTACCCCACCCACGGCGCCGACACCGATAACACAAATTCTCATTATAAACTCCTTCAAATGATGTGACGGTGGTAAAAAATAAATTCTGCTTCATGCGCTCTTTAAGGATAAGAACTCATCGATGTCCCAGGGAATAGTTGTTCCGCCGTCGACGAACAAGACGTGGGCCGTTATGAAACGCGCTGCATCAGAAGACAGAAAAACAATGGCATTGGCAATATCCTCGGCTTCAGCCAGTATCCCCAAAGGGACGGTCTTGGCTATCTCTTCTTCATTATCGATTAAGATCTGCCGAGTAGGGGTTTTGGTCGGCCCGGGCGCTATGGCGTTGACCGTAATTCCGAATGGCGCGGCCTCCCTGGCCACCATCTTGGTGAGTCCGACCATACCGGCTTTGGATGCTGCATAGGGGGAACCTCCTTTATAGCCGGCACCGAGTATTACGATGGTTGAGATGCTTACGATTCTGCCATACCTGGCTTTTTTCATATATGGCACCACATGCTTCATCATGAGGAAGGTTCCCGTCAAGTTGACATTCATCATCCGGTCCCATTCCGATTTGTCCGTGTCTTCCACAAGCGTAGGGCCCACTAAGGTTGTAAACCCGGCACAGTTTACCAGGATGTCTATCTTCCCAAACTTCCGGCAAACCTGTTTTACCATATCGGACACCTGCTTCTCATCGGTGACGTCAACAGCGTGATAATAGACGTTTTGACCGGATAAGTCTTTTACGATATTCTCAGCCCTCTCATCGTTGATGTCCACGATGACTGCATCTGCACCCCGGCCTGCGAAATGTCTGATGCAAGCCTCGCCGATCCCTATGGCACCGCCGGTAACAATAGCCGTTTTGCCTTTCAAGATATCACCGAACATATTCACCTCCCATGTCTGAAAAGAATTAATCAACCGTATACTGTTTTACGAAATCTTCATCAACGGTAATGCCGAGCCCTGCTCGTTCCGGAATCTCGATATAGCCGTCTTCTACCGGAAAACTTTCCTCAACAAGATCATGCAAAAGCGGGTTCGCACCGAGAGAGTATTCCAATATGAAACCGGCGGGCGATGCTGCCGCAACATGCATACCGGCTGCAAATGCCGGAGCCCCTGTCCACAGATGGGGTGCGAGGCGCAAATTGAATGCCGACGCTATGGCCGCGATTCGCACGGCTTCGGTGATGCCGCCGCATATGGCGAGATCCGGCTGAAAAATATCGGCAGCCCTCAGTTCGGCAAGACGGCGAAAGTCGAACCGATTAAATTCACTCTCTCCTGCAGCAATGTGAATCGAGGTTGACGATTTTACCTCGGCATATCCGCTTTTATCATCTGCAGTAACCGGTTCTTCAAACCACATGAGATCGCAATCTTCAACCAGCCTGCAAAACTGTTTTGCCTCTGCTACCGAGTACGTGCCGTGGGCATCGCACATGAGACCGATGTCCGGACCGATCCCTTCTCTTGCTGCTTTCACCCGCTTTACGGAATTCGACACTGTGCGGTCCATGATCCCCACCCGCATCTTCACCGCTCTAAAGCCTGCCCGCTCGATATAGCCGTTTAGCTGTTCACCGATTTGGGACGCATCGGCCCAACCCCCTGAAGCATAGGCCGGCATGCGTGATGCCGTCCGCCCGCCTAATAGTTGCCACACCGGTGTGTTGAGAGATTTTCCGAGAATATCCCAAAGTGCGATATCGATCCCGGATATTGCCGATATGGTGATCCCCCGCCGGCCCAGGGCCGGAAACACGCGCCCGTGATCCAGTGCATAATGGGCCCTTGCGCCGTTGTACATGAGCTCCCAGATACGGGATATGTCGTGCGGATCCTCTCCGATCAGCATCGGAGCCAATTTACCATTGATCAACATTGTCAGCGCTTTGTTGTTACCGGCACTGCCGACTTCTTCCTTGGCTTCACCATATCCCACAATGCCCTCATCGGTCTCAACGCGGACAAGGGTTGAATCGAATGATGTTATTCTGCCAAAATCACTGACATGCTGCTGGTTTTCCGGAATCGGCACGTGGATCCATTTTGCCTCAATTGTTTTGATTTTCATGATCTACTACCCCTTTCGAAGGATGGTTTGAATCTCGGAAAAATAAGCTATCCGTAGACCGCGGGCTTTAACGATTAAGCCGAAGGTTTAAAATGCGGTTATGCACAAAGCCCAAGTTGTTTACAGGAATAGGCTTTGGAGGTGATCCGATTCGTGCGCGTGTGACCACTTGGTTTAAGAGAGGTCGTGTTCGGTTCTTCGGATCAACTCGTTTTGGCAGGGTTCGCCCAGTTCGGTGTAGAGCGCTGCATAGCCGGCAACCTTTACCATAAGCCCTGGATAGTCTTCCGGATGAATTTGAGCATCTTTCAGCTTTTCCGAAGATATCACGTTGAATCCGAGGTTGGATCCACCCAAATCGAAATAACCGTTTACCAGATCCAAGAATTTGTCCAGTTTATCCTCTCCTTGAAATACAAGGGGTGTAATATGTCGATTCAGTACCGTGCCGTTGGATGCCCGTCGCTGGTCGAGCTTTGAAGCCGATTTCAAAGAGGCTGTGATCCCGTTTAAATCCCTGCCGGAGCTGGGGGTGATGGAATCTGAAATCGGTGTCTTAGATTTCCGGCCGTCCGGGGTGGCCGCCGTATTGAACCCGAGGCTGAAATTGGTCGTCACCGACCAAAACCCTGCCCGGAATTTTCCCCCGCGGGTGTTTTCATACTTTTCGAATTCGTCACAAAATATAACACTGATCTGCCGTGCAAGATCGTCCACGTAGTCATTGTCGTTACCGTATTTCGGGGGACCGTTCAGGATCCTGGCATGCAGCAGTTCATGACCGATAAAGTCCTCGTCAAGGGCGGTTTTCAGTTGTGAAAGCGTTATTTCCCGGTCTTCAAAAACCATTTTCTTGATGACGGCCAGTGAATCCGCGATATTGGCGATGCCCACCATCAGCGGGCTGGTAAAATTATATCGGGCGCCTCCCTGGGTTGCATCCTTGCCGTTCTCCAGGCAGTCGTGGATAAACATGGATATGGAGGGTTGCGGCATTACCCGGGCATGGATCTCATCGATCAGGTTGCTCCAGATGACGTGCAATTTGACTACATGTTCAAAATGCTGCCGGAAAAGGGCCATCAATTCTTCAAAAGAGCCGATTTGATCCGCCGGTTTGGTTTCAAGACTGATCTGCTCGTTAGACAGTGCGCATCTTCCCTTGTTTAAGGTGAGTTCGAGAATCTTGGGTATATTTAACCAACCCCCCGGTGCCCGAATCCAGCACTTGGGTGTGGCGTTCTCAACACAACCGGTGGGCGTATAGTCTCGGGCTTCTTCTATGGGCAGTCCGTCATTGGCCAGGGCCTCGATCAAGATCTCGTCATTGAAGATCTGGGGGAGGCCGAGTCCCAGGCGTATCACCTCCGCCGCCCGGACCTGAAATGCCTTGGGGCTGTTCTTGTGAAATCGGACGCTGAAATCGGGCTGAGCCAATTGTACGGTTTCATGGGCTTCGAGACACATGTAGGAGAGTTCGTTCGTGGCGTCCTCACCGTCCCGGGTCAGTCCTCCTACGGTAAGATGCTGCCCCATGGGATGCCCGCCGTGAAAGTAGACCATTTCGGAATCGTCCAGGTGAAGGACCTCGTTGGTTTTACACCAAAAACAGTTGAGAAGTTCCTGAGCTTCCGCCTGGGTTAACCGGCCGGCGTTGATGTCTTTTTCGTAGTAAGGATAAAGGTACTGATCCAATCGCCCGAAACTCATGGAGTAGGCATTGGTTTCAACGCAGTTGACCACATGGGCCAACCAGACCGATTGAAGGGCCTCGTGAAATGATTCCGCCGGGTTTGCCGGTACCTTTCGGCAGATCCGTGCGATGTCTTCAAGTTCAGACCGCCTTTCCGGAGTTTCCGCCTCAGCTGCTAAGGCGTTTGCCAGATTGCCGTATCGTTCTGAAAAGGCCACGGCCGCGTTGCAGACAATGACCACAGCCTCCAAAAATTGCCTTTTCTCCAGCGTCTCGGGCCGGGTAAAATCCATCGATTCGAGGCGGGCAAGGGTTTCTTCCTTTACGCCGTTATACCCCTTTTCCAAAAGCATTCCATAGTCGATGATGCAGTGTCCCACGGCGTTTTTCTCAAGGGATACTGAAAAAACAAGGGCTTTGCGCGCACGCATCACCGCTTCAGGGAATACGGCATAAATCTTCTCGACCAGGGTCCTGCCCTTCCAGTAACCGGCTATCTCCTTCAGATCCTTGCGGATCTCCCGGGGAACCCTCAAGGGGTTGACCGTCCGGGTTTCCATTTTATCCATTTCCTGTTCATCTTCCATCCAGCCCATGAAATTTTCAGGATAGATCGACGGACATCGCAGGTGGTGGCTTTGATTGCCAACCAGCAGATCATCTTCGTTTATAAAGACGGTCATCCGGTTGAGGATGTATTCCAGTGCTTTTGCGCGCTTGATGAGAATGGGGTCGGCTTCATTTTTCATATACGCTTCGGTGACGAGCCGGCCTCTTTCTTCTCCAACCGTCGGCACACTGTCCAGAATGGCGCTTCTGAGCTTTTCTATTCTTGGACTTCTTTGGATCTCCATGACCCGTATCTCCTTGCTTTAAATCTCCCGTTATTTTTTCTGCAACAGGCCTGCCTGCTGCACAGCCTCCACAATTCTTTCGTATTCCTCGCCCTTCGGTTGCGTTGTTGGCGGCCGGACAACATTCGATTTCATGCGACCCGAAAGCACCATGGCGGTTTTCATTCGGGCATGCGCGTCTCCCGTGGGCTCGCCGCTTCCGTAAACAGCATTTTTGAGTGGAAAGATTTGGGATTGGATAGCCTGGGCTGTTTTCAGGTCTCCCTCCTGCACCGATTTGTACAATGCCGTAATCATCTCAGGGACAAAAGAGGCAAATCCGACCAGAGCGCCATCCACCCCCTGAACCATGGATGCCAACAGGTACTCATCATGGCAGGTTAAGACTGTACAGCTTTCATCCGCAGCGCGAATCGCCAGAATATCCCGATCATATTTTGACATCTCGCGGGTTCCGACTTTGAAGGTGGATACCCAGGGCAGCCTTGCAAGGCCCTCCAGCAGTTTCGAGGAATATCTGGTTTTGGTCCATGCGGGATATACATGAACCACGAGATTAATGTTCACGGCTTCACCGATTGCAGAGAAGTAGTCGATCACATGTTGTTCTCGCATACCGAATCTCAGCCAGGTGTGGGGCGGCATCACCAGCAACCCCGAGGCTCTTGCTTCTTTCGCCATTTGGGCATGTTCCACGGCCTCGTTGATGCCTTCGCAGCAAATACCCGAGATCACCGGAAGCCTTCCCGCCACTTCATCGGCAACGATTCGGGTGACTTCGGCGCGTTCTTTGGCTGACAGGGCAAAGACCTCTCCCGTGTGCCCGTTTGTCACCAGCCCGCCGATCCCCTTATGGCCCGCAAGCCACTTCGAGAATCGACGCAGTTCCGGTTCATCAATGCTGAAATCGTCACTAAACGGTACCTGCATTGCCGGTAGAATTCCTTTAAATGCATCGATAACAGCCATTTTTATCTCCTTTCTAAATAGCGACTGAATTATATTGGTGTCGGCCATTTATAATTCATGACCGGAATTGAAGCAAAGGATTTCAAGGAATAGAACCACATTATCCCTGTTCTCTTACATGTTGGGATCCAACAGCACCTTCAACGGCACTTCATCTCCCTTGCCGGCCACGAGATGGATGGCCTTCTCTGCGTCTTCCAGAGGAAAACAGTGGGAAATCAATTCTTTAAAAGGCAAGCGGCTGTTTCGAACCATTTTAATGGCAGGCCGAACCGCCCTGAAATCGTGGGAATACACACCGAATAACCGGAGCTCATTCACTACGGCTCGATTCAAATCCAGGCTAACTTTTTCCTTATACAAGCCCGGCATGACAAATGTGGCCCCTTTGCCGGCAAGCGAATAGGCCAGTTCAGCACCCAATGGACTGCTGGACACATCCATGACAATGTCGGCCATTTTACCGCTGGTAATTTCACTTACAGCCTCTAAGGGATCTTCTTCATCAGATGTCAGAGTAATATCGGCTCCGAACCGTTTTGCCATCTCAAGCCGGGCACGATCCCGGGAAAGACCCACCACGATAATGGGATTCGCCCCCGCTTCCTTGGCCACGGCAGCAGCAGAAATTCCCTGAAGCCCGGGGCCCACGATGACAACCGTGTTTCCGATGGAAACGCCGCCGATCTGCCTCAACCACCGGATGCTGTTTCCCAACACCGCACAAATAAGAATCCCGATTTCAGGTGAAATATCATCTCCGATTTTATGGACCATGGTTCGGGGATGGATGTATACGTATTCGCTGTAACCGCCGAAGAGGTGGGGCGGTTCCTTGCAGGATATCATTGACCCGTATGTATAATTCTTCTCGCACAGGGTATATCGTCCGGCCAGACAGAGATCACATAAGCCGCAACCGAATGCGTATTCCAAGACCGCCCGATCGCCTTCACTGACACCCAACCGTTTGCTTGCAGCTTTCCCGATCTTTGAAATTCTCCCGACGATTTCATGCCCCAAAATGAGGGGATACGGACGGGGTCCCCGGGTAGGCCTACCCCCGTATATGGCAGGGTCCGACCCGCAAACCCCGACCTTTTCGACTTTAAGGAGACCGTCATCGTCTCCGATTTCAGGAAGATCGAAGGTTTGCATTTCCAGTTCCTGGGGTCCGGTCAACACGATGGCTCTGGATTGGGTAGTCATAATTTCACCTCTTTAATATATTAATACTGGAATTTTTGTTTATTATGGAAAAATTTTTTTCACCCTGCCACCAAGACTCCAAGGCACGAAGAAGAAAATAATAAATAATATCTTTGTGGCTTGGTAGCAAATTGTTTTTGGACACTTTTCCGGCTTATCCGGGTTGGGATTATTAAAAAGAAACCGATAAAAACTCCTGCAGATGTTCAATACTATGGCTTTCATCTCACCAATACTCTCCGGAAATACTAACCCAGCGAGATATGTTGAGGATGTTTAGTGGAGGTTCGGCTCATCACATAATACTGTTTATGCCAGCCTGCATAATAAGAAATCCGATCTGCTTTTTTTCTCAGTGTATTCAGAGTCCTCTCCATATGAACACGCCGGCCCCATTTACACTCTATAAAAGCAACGTGTTTCCCACCACCATCTTCTGCTATGAGATCTATTTCGGAATGTGAATCCCAAAACCGCCCTAATCTAAAGGGATCCCAGCCCAACACATTTTGACCGAAACGAAGTATCTCTTGGTGGCACATCTCTTCGAAGATGGACCCCATGTAGTTGTTCAAGTCCGCCTTTATCTTGATTTCGTACAATTCTTTCCCCTTTCCAAGCTCTATGACAGAACGGTTCGGGAAGACGTATCTAAACCAAAACCTTAGAAAATTATCCGATAGTACATAAATGGCCTTGGTCGATCTTTCGGGATGTTTTTCTGTTAAAGGTACCCTGCGCTCTATCAGTTGCATTCGACGAAGGGTGTCCAGGTATTTATTGACTCCTGAATGGGCAACTCCGGCATCTTGTGCAATCTCATTAGGTCTTGTCAGACCAGCCGCTATACTGCGTAAAATTGAAAAATAAGTGCCGGGCTCTCGGAGTTCCTCTCTGACTAAAAAATCGGGTTCCTGATAGAGAACGCCGTTTTCACTCAACACAAGTTCACACGCTGACTTTTTTGGAGAAGCAAAGTAGGACGCCTTCTCAGCATAGGCAGGGACACCGCCAAAAAAACCATACCAAAGGGCCAGATCATTAAATGATGCCTTTGGATAGAACCGGGAGACCTCTTTAAAGGACATGGGCTTCAGTTGGAGCATCTCCGTCCGCCGGCCATAAAGGGGTGCTTTCGGGCCGACAACTTTATCCAGCATCATTGAGATTAGCGAACCGCTCAGTCCGATCCATATCCCATTATGCATCTCATCCCATAAGTGCTGAATGATCGAGTCAACGCCTGCCACACTGCGCATAAGGTAAGGGAATTCATCGAATATTATTGCAATACGTCGCTTAGCTGCTTCCTCAAAGGCATAACGCATGGCCTCGGACCATCCCGGGAATAGCGTTTGCTCCAAAAGTGGTTCATCAAAGGCCATTGCCATTCGGTTTTGAAAAAGCCTAAGGGCCTCTGATGAGGTGCTCAGCGGACATGAAAAGAAGAGCGCCGGGTGTTTCCTGGAAAATTCCCGTAGCAAAGTCGTTTTGCCCAAACGCCTACGACCATAAAGAACAAGCATTTCTTTTTGGCCGGAGGACACCATTTTTTCTAGTTTTTCGATTTCAATTTCTCTGTTAATGAAGAACATAGGCTGCATCTCTGAATCATGTATCTCTGAATTATGATTCAGAGACATAGCATTATATTTATAGATTTGCAAACATCTTCTCTCCTTTTCACCTCTCAAAGAATCCCCTTTAGCTTGTCATAATACAATCCAAGTATCTGTCTTGACATTTCTTATTGTTTGCTTGAGGATACGAAACAGAGCAGCCAATCAATGAATCTGCTGCTATCAATCGGAACCGTTTATCAGGGAGGATTTCAATGCGGAATAAAGACGAGCTTAAGCGGCAAATCAGTGAGGCCATCGAAAAAAGACGGTCGGACATCGAAAAAATCGGTGATCAAATTATGGTCAATCCGGAACTGGGATTCAAGGAATTTAAAACTGCGAAACTGGTTTCCGAGACAATGGAAACTTTAGGTATTCCCCACGACACCGGGCTGGCCATCACGGGAGTGAAAGGTATCATCCGGGGAAAAAATCCCGGGCCTACTGTGGCATTGATGGGAGAGTTGGACTCCCTGATGGTTTCGGATCACCCGAATGCAGACCCTGAAACCGGTGCCGCCCACGCTTGTGGCCACAACGCTCAAATAGCGGGTTTGATGGGTGCCATGATGGGTATCGTGGATGCCCATGCGGACGAGGAATTGGCCGGGACCATCGTATTCTTTGCCGTTCCTGCGGAAGAATACGTGGAAGTGGAATACCGGTTGGGATTGGTCAAGGAGGGAAAATTACATTTTTTAGGCGGCAAGCCGGAGCTGATTCAGCTGGGTCATTTTGATAACGTGGATATGGCGGTAATGATACATACCCATTGCTCGCCGGAAATGAAAAAAGCTTCCATCACTGCGTCAAATAACGGCTGTATCGTAAAATTGATCCGGTATGAAGGCATCGCCGCCCATGCCGGAGCCGTACCCCATAAAGGGATCAACGCGTTAAATGCGGCACATATTGCTTTAGCGGCCATCCACGCCCAGCGCGAAACCTTCAAGGATGAAGATGCCATTCGGGTGCATCCGATTTTCACCCGCGGGGGTGAACTGGTAAATGTTGTGCCGGCTGATGTGCGCATAGAAACCTTTGTGCGAGGAAAAACCGTCGACGCCATCATGAATGCCAATGTAAAGATCGATCGGGCGTTACGGGCAGGCGCCATGGCGGTCGGCGCAAAGGTGGAAATCAATACGCTTCCGGGCTACATGCCGTTGGAAAATGATCCGAAACTCAAAGCGCTCTTCCTCGATAATGCAAAAGTGATGTTCGGCCCGGAAGAATGCACGGAGGTGGGCCATCGTACCGGGTCCACGGATATGGGGGATATCTGCCAGATCATGCCCGCCGTGCACCCCTATTTATCCGGAGCCACCGGTATCGGACACGGCAATAACTACCTGATTACCGATAAGGACATGGCGTACCTGGCCCCTGCAAAATCCCTGGCATTGACGGCGGTGGACCTGCTTTATGGAAATGCAGAGAAAGCCAGAGACATCATGGATCATCATCAACCGGCCATGTCTAAAAAAGAATACATATCTTTTCAAAACAAGCTGTTCCGTACGGAACTATATGATGGCGATACAGGAGAAAGCAGGGAGCTGAATTGAGTATTGAATATTGATTATTGAAAATTGATGGCTGCCTTCTCGCGTAGTTGTTTACTGGAATAGGCTTTGGAGGTGAGCCGATTCGTGCGCGTGTGACTGTCTGAGGTTCCA
>CAYSUA010000163.1:0-10892 GCA_964433795.1 uncultured Desulfobacteraceae bacterium
GAAGCATCTGAAGGCGCAAAACATCAAGGTGACGGCCGAATCATCAGGGGCGTCCGTTGCCAATGCCAAACTCATCAGTAAAGACGATACCGACTTTGCGCTGCTGCAAAACGACATCGCCTACTATGCCTACAACGGCAAGATGATGTTTGACAAACCGATCAAGAACATGCTGGGCTGCATGACCCTGTATCCGGAGACCATCCAGATAGTGGCCAGAAAAGATGCCGGGATCAAGTCGGTGGCCGACTTGAAGGGCAAACGGATCTCCATCGGGCCCCTGGGTTCGGGCACGGCGGAAAACGCCAAGCAGATTCTTGAAGCATGGGGAATGAGTGTCGACGACATCAAATCCCAGCAGCTTAAAGCGTCCCAGGCCGCAGACTACATGAAAGACGGGCGGCTCGACGCCTATTTCAACACCACAGCCGTAGGTGCTGCCCACATTATCGATACCTGCGTGCTGGTACCGTCCATGATCGTTCCCATCACCGGCCCCAAGGCTGATGCGTTGATGAAAAAATACACCTTCTACGCCGCAGACACGATTCCCACAGGTGTATACAAGGGTGTGGATGCACCGGTGAAAACCATTGCGGTGATGGCCATGCTGTCAGTGAGAGCCAGTCTTGAGACGGATGTCGTATACGACATTCTGAAGGCCATCTACTCCGACATGCCACAGATCAAAAAAGCCCATGCCAAGTTTAAGGTCATCGATATAAAGAAGGCCATGATGGGTATGAGCATACCCCTGCATCCGGGAGCAGAGAAATACTTTAAAGAAGCGGGTGTGGTGAAATAAGATCGAGCTGTAACCATTACCATTGCAGGGCAGCTCTTTGAGTTGCCCTGCTGTGCTTTTATCGGAGGCTGAATGAGCAAGCAAGACGAGAAGGTGAAAAAGGGTTTAAAGATTGCCGAGGAGGCCGAGACCGGCTCCAGGATATTGCGGGGAAAGACCCGCCTATTTATCCGCTGGTTTGCCATCACCATGTCCATATTCCATCTCTATACCGGTTTTTTCGGAGAACTTCCCGGCTACCAGCAGCTGAGCGTGCACTTATCCTTTGCCATGGTGCTCTGCTTCTTGTGTTTTCCCTTCTCTAAAACGTCTCCCCGAAGCCGCCTGTCCACACCGGATATCATATTGGCCATTATAGGGGGTGTCGCCGCTATTTACTCGTTTGCAAACTACGAACACTGGATCAACGCCCAGGGCGATGCCGCCTGGTACGACATATGGACCGGCGGTCTGCTGCTGGCTTTGATTCTGGAAGCCACTCGAAGAAGTGTTTCTCCCATGCTGCCGGTGATCACCCTGGTGTTTCTCTTTTACGCCTATTTCGGCCCCTATATACCCGGAGAGCTGGCCCACCGGGGGTTTCGAGTATCGAGAATCATCGATCACGTGTACATGTCCGGGGAAGGGCTCTGGTCGGTACCCCTTAGGGTCTCATCCACCTTTGTGTTTTTGTTTGTGCTCTTCGGTGCGTTGATGGATAAAACAGGAGCAGGGGAATATCTGATCAATTTGTCCTTTGCCACCATGGGACGGTTTAGGGGAGGGCCTGCCAAGGCAGCGGTTGTGGCCTCTGCCGCCATGGGCTCCATATCAGGATCTTCCATAGCAAATACCGTGACCACAGGGGCGATGACCATACCGCTCATGAGAAAAGTGGGGTTTAGACGCCATGTGGCAGGAGCGGTGGAGGTGGCGGCATCCACCAACGGACAGCTCATGCCTCCCATCATGGGGGCGGCTGCCTTTATTATGGCGGAGATGATCGGAATCTCCTATTTCGAGGTGGTCAAGGCCGCCTTTATTCCGGCCATACTGTCCTACACCGCTATCTTTTCCATCGTGCACCTTGAGGCCATTAAAAGCAACATCAGGGGGCTGACCAAAGAAGAGACCCCCGAGTTCATCAAGACCCTGCTTTCCGGCCTTCACTTTTTAATCCCCCTGTTCGTGCTCTGCTACATGCTGCTGATCCTATTCTGGACCCCGGGAACATCCGCCTCCTGGGGGATGCTATCCGGAATTTTGGTTGCCATCGGCAACAATTACTTCAGAGCGTTTCATTCGTTTCCCAAAAAACAAAGCCGGGGACAAACCGATGGGGAGCCGGCCTATTCGGATTATCTCAATCAACCCCGGGGGTTTTTTATCCGCCGATCCAGTTCCGAGCTTTTAGACGCCCTTGAAGCCGGGGCTCGGAACATGGCCGGAGTGGCTGCTGCCTGTGCCTGCTGCGGGATTATTATCGGGGTGGTGACCCTTACCGGACTTGGCCTTAAAATGGCAGTCTTAATCACCTATCTTGCCGGCGGCAAACTGTTCTTAACGCTGCTTTTTTCCGTGTTTGCCTGCATCATATTAGGAATGGGTCTTCCCACCACCGCCACCTACATCATGATGGCGGCCATGACCGCACCCGCCATCCTGTCTTTGAGCGATGATATCGGACTCGGGCTTCCGGTACTGGCGGTCCATCTTTTTGTGTTCTATTACGGTATTGTGGCGGACGACACCCCGCCGGTGGGACTTTGTGCCTATGCCGCAGCAGGCATTGCCGGATCCGATCCCATTAAAACCGGCTGGAAATCATTTCAACTGGATCTTGCCGCCTTCACCCTGCCGTTTATGTTTATCTACAATACCAAACTCTTGATGTTCAACACCAACTGGGTGGAGCTTGCCTACATCATCCCGGTATCCATTATCGGTATGTTTTGCTGGTCGGTGTTTATCCAAGGTCACTGGGTGGTCAAGACCTATCTCATCGAGCGGCTGATCTTTCTTTTACTCGCTTTTATGCTGGTGAATCCTGCGGGGATTAATTTTTGGGGAATGCAGTTAAACCAGCACCAGGCAAACGGGGGGGCGGTATTGATTTTGGCTGCCATCTATTTCTGGCAGCGTACCCGTAAAGCCAGAACCCCTCCAGTCCCCGTTGAGGCGGTATCGACCTAGAATGTCGAGAATTACGATCCCGGCAATTATTGTATCCTGTCTGGTTGTTATCGTTGCGGCTTTCTGGCCCGTACAAATCGTAACCGTATCCCTTCCCAAAGAAAACGATCGCCGGATTGCAGCAGTTCGTGCGGGCGGCGATGACATTATCAGCCTGAGCTATCGGCACTCGGTTGAACTCACCGCTGTAGAGGGTCGATTCAAAGTCGGTCCGGAATCGGAAATTCTGGCTGTTGAAACCCGCATGGAATCTGTGGGCACCGGATTGCCCAATGCCTTTCCGGAACGAACCAAGACCGAAGACGGATGGCTGGTGGTGGATGAAGAGCAGCGGCCGGTTGGGCCGATCCGATTCTTTATGGTTCCCATAAACGAGACCCGATTGACCATTGCCGATCATTTCATCGACCTGATGAATCTGAAGGCCGGAACCCTGGTGCAAATATCTGCGGAAAGGATGTTTTTAATAACCTGGTTGTGGAAAGCTTGACAAACAAATCCATATTTTCCATATACTTGATTAAGACAACATTAAGTGCCCGGCATGAATGATAATTTAACTTGCAAATTGCCGCTGACTATTAACGTTAATATCTCTATTTCTAGATACCAGGGGTTTCGATTCAGGTAGAAAGGCTAGTTTATGTGGAGACTTGCAGGCGGCGTTCTCATCGGTTGGGGATTGGGAAGCAATGATTCGGCCAACATATTCGGCACCGGCGTTGCTGCAAACGTCCTGAAATACAGGACCGCAATCATTCTCATTTCCATTTTCGTGATTATGGGAGCGCTTCTGGAAGGCCACAAGAGCATGGACACCGTTGGTGCGATGTCGAAAATGTCTCACGATGCAGCCTTTGTTGCGGCATTTTCAGCAGGCTTGTGTGTGTCGTTTTTTTCGTATCTTTCCCTTCCGGTATCCACTTCCCAGGCCATCATGGGCGCCGTACTGGGGATCGGCATGATTTCGGGAATTCCTGACTTTGCCCGTCTATACAAAGTCGTGCTCTGCTGGATTTTTACACCCATCGGCGCTATGATCTTCAGCGGACTTTTATACCCGATTTTGGGAAAGCTCCTCGGAAAGTTTCTCACCAATATTCAGACACGAAATACATTCATAAAATGTGCGCTGCTGTTTGCAGGGTGTTACGGCGCGTATTCCCTGGGTGCAAACAATGTGGCCAATGTCACCGGTGTTTATGTGGGTTCCGGTCTTCTGACCCCGTTTCATGCATCCATTTTCGGGAGTCTCAGTATCGCATTCGGAGTCTTGACATACAGTAAGAAAGTCATGAATACGGTGGGAAGAAAGATTGTTGATCTGGACGGCTTCTCGGCCTTTATTTCTGAATTTTCAGCGGCGATTACGGTTCACTTTTTTACCCAGGTCGGGGTGCCGGTATCCACTTCCCAGGCGATTGTGGGGGGGGTAACCGGCGTGGGGCTTATTAAAGGAGCCAGAACCGTCAGCAAAAAAACGCTCATTGAAATCGGTATCGGGTGGCTTTCGACACCGTTGTCCAGCGGCATCATCGCTTATCTCATGATGCGAATATATATTGTTTTTTTCAATGCATCCGCATAAGTTATTGAACAAAAGCCGTTGAACGCAAAGACCGGAAACCACGAAGCGATGCATGCGCTTCTTTCAGATAATATATAATCTCATGGAGGAACTATGTTCTTCTTTAAAAAAGAAAAGGAAGTTGTTGAACTTCTCCTAAAACACCTGGATGTTGTGGAAGAGTGTTTAACAACAGGTATAAAAACCGTCCAAACGTATCTTAAAGGCAATACTAGAGAGGCCAAGGAACTGGCCAAGCAGGTTGACAAAATTGAAAGCAGGGCAGATCTGATTCGTTACGAGATCCGGGACAAGCTTTACGCCGGTGCTTATCTGCCAAGACTTCGCGAGGATATCTATCGGTTGGTTGAGGCTGTGGATGAGGTGGTAAATGCAGGTGAAACCTGTTCTGATTTCTTTTTAAATCAGCGACCGGTCATTCCCGAGGAACTGAAGGTGATGTTTCAAGCCGCAGCCCAGGAATCCTTGGGCATTATTTCCCCACTTAAACACTCCATTATGTGTTTTTTGAAAGGGGAATGCCCGATTGATGTTTCGCGACAGCACGCAAAGGAAGTCGGCCTCAAGGAATCGGATGTGGATCATATTGTATGGGATTTAACAAAGGAGATTTTCACATCATCTCTGGAATACAGTCACAAAATTCATTTGAAACTCTGTTTGGACGCGATTGCCAGGGTATCGGACCGGGCAGAAGATGCAGCAGATCAACTCGATCTCGTTATTTTAAAGTCCATGGTTTGAGATTGAAGAGGATGGTCGACATGGTTGATACTTATCAATACAAAGCCGGAGATGTCATTATAAAGGAAAAGGACACCGGGCAAACCGCCTATCTCATCAAAGAGGGTCGGGTGAGTGTGAGTAAAGATGCCGATGGTAAGGAAAGCCATATCTGTGATTTAGAAGACGGTAGCATTTTCGGTGAGATGAGCATGATCGATGATAAACCGAGAAGTGCCACTGTCAAGGCTGTTGAAGAGACTGTGGTTTATGAGATCCATAGGGACAAATTCTTCCAAAGCCTTAAGAGTGGACATGATTTCGCGTTTAAAATATTACGGGTAATTTTTGAACGGTTGCGGAAAGCGAATGCAACCATTTCTAAGCTTAGAGCCGAAGGATCAACTTCCGGCAAATTCCTTACCACTTCCTTTTTAGACCATACGTTGGGTGAATCCGAATTCGAGATCACCCTTGAAGGATTAACCCGCAAAGCCAAGAAGAGTCTGCCGGAAGATCCTCTTCTTATTAAAACCTTTCCTTTGCGAATCGGCAGGGAATGTGAAGATCCTCTCGTCTATAACGATCTGCCGATTCCGGACGAGCCCCCCCATACCATTTCCAGACATCATATCGAAATCGATTATTATGATGGCAATTTATTGTTCATGGATCGGGGCAGCCATTTGGGATCCATCGTAAACGGAAAACCGGTTGGTGGGCCGTGTGGAGATCCGGGCCCGTTGGCATTCAAGGAGCCTGAGGGAACGCTTGTTTTGGGAGATAAGGATTCTTCTTATCAATATAAATACAAAGTGACTGTTCTACACCCCTAATCGGTGGTGGTCATCTCGATCACCCGCATTCTCTTCCATTTCCCTTTCTTATAGCGGAGCATAAAAGCCAGCCCCAGGCTGGAAATATAAATGGTTGCCAGGGTCCAGGCCGTGTATAGACCGGCTCCAATAATCTCCACAGCCACATAAACCGGTACGATCATCACTCCAAGGGAAAGGGCGGCGATCGTCCACATGATGAACCGGGTATCGCCGGCTCCTTTGATTGCGCCTGAAAAAACCAAGTTCATGGCGTCAAAAAGACAGAACACAGCAACAAACCGGATTAAAATGACTCCCACATCCATAATGGCGGCGTGTTGGACGGCATTTTGGTGTTGGGATCTAAAGAGAAGAAGCAAGGGTTCCGGGGTAAAAACGAATATGCAGAATATCAGCACGATATAAGACATGGCGATATGGAATGCGCTGGTGGTGGCATAAACACCATCTTCCGGTTTACCGCGACCGATGGCTTGGCCCACCAGCGTTGCATTGCCGATATGGAATCCCACCATGGGCATAAACGATATGGATTCAATAGATAAAACGATGTTCGAAGCCGCCAGTTCCAGGTCACCCAAGCGGCCCAGCATCTGGATGAAAAAGGTGATTCCGAATATTTCCAGAAAAAACTGTATGCCACTCGGTAGACCGTACCGCATGAGGCGACCAGAGAGCTTTTTGTCAAATGCCCGGTTTTTCCAGGTTCCAAAATTTTTCCGGTTGGCGGGGCTGAAGATCAGCACGGTCAGGATGAATACGATACTTGCAGATGCCGTAACCGTGGCGATTCCGGCCCCTGCGATACCCATCTCCGGAAACGGACCGATTCCGTTAATCAGGCAATAATCCAGAGGGATATTGAGAGCAGCCCCTGCCAGATGGATCCACATGACGGTCCAGGTCAGTCCGCGGCCGGTATAGAAACAGGCCATGGTAGATCCCAAAACCACCAATCCGGCACCGAAAATTAGGATATCGAAATAGGTCTTTTCCAAGGCCCGAATGTTGGGTGAATGACCGATTATGTCGAACAGCGGTCCGGAAAAAAAATAAAACAACGCAAGGATCCCTGCAGAAGACAGAGAGAAATAGATACCCTGCCATAAAGCAGCCCCCACCCGCTTAAACGCGCCGGCTCCGAAATACTGGGCCACAAAGGTATTGGTGTAGTTGGCGACCCCCATAAAGAACGAAATGGCGGTAAAAGCGGCAATTCCGGCCGGAAGGGCGGCTGCAATGGCGTCCAGGGAGTAGTTTGCCAGGAACATCCGGTCCGTGAACTGCATGAGAGTGATGGATCCCATGGAAGCCACCAGCGGCAGGCTCACAGCAAGCACCTGGCGATATCCGTTCGGTTTTGACCAACGTTCCATCATGGATCCATATCCTTATCAAAAAAGAATCCCACCCTTTACCACAGGCAAACCGGTTTTCAAAGGATTAGAACATGGCAGCGCAGGTTTTAAATCGGATTATCTTCAAAGCCGTAGAAGCTTGACTTGAGGTTTCTGCATAACCGAATTACAGAGTTGATTGAGTTGCCAATTATGATATAGATTCTCATCAGTGGTCAATTCCGTAATCGAAATATCATCGGAGATGTTTCTTGGATAAAGCAGTCGGCGGGAAGAGAATCTATGGGCATGCCATCGGCATTTTGATGCTGGAAGCCCGGTTTCCCAGGATTCCGGGGGATATGGGAAATGCCACTACCTGGGATTTCCCGGTTCTCTATAAAGTGATCAAAAGTGCAACCCCCGATGCCGTGGTGAGAAAGGGGGAGGGCCGATTATTAGACCTGTTTATCGCCGGTGCGGTGGAGCTTGAAAAAGAAGGAGTCAGGGCAATCACCACCAATTGCGGTTTTCTGGCCATGTTTCACCGGGAGATGGCATCGGCAGTCAGTGTGCCGGTCTTCACATCCAGTCTGATGCAGGTGCCGCTGGTTTACGCCATGCTCAAACCGGACCAGAAGGTGGGAATTATCACTATCAGTGCCGAATCTTTGACCGAGAAGCATCTCACCGCCATCGGGGTGGACAAGGTTCCCCATGTGATTGTGGGGACTGAAGGCGAAGCGGAGTTTTCCCGAAAGATCCTGGGCAATGAGCTGGATCTGGATGTTGCAAAATCGAGGGAAGAGCTGGTTCGGGTGGCAACCCGTATGCTTCGGCAAAACCCCGAGATCGGCGCCATTGTTCTGGAATGTACAAATATGACGCCCTATGCAGCCGCTGTTCAAGAGCAAACCGGTCTTCCGGTTTTTGACATCTACACCTTTGTGAACTATGTGTATCATGCCGTGGTGAGAAAGAGTTTTTCAGGTTATATGTAAAACTGCCCACCATTTCAAAAAATCTTGTTTCATGCTTCGGATTTCGAATTTTCCTTGCAAGCGATTCAAAAATAGGTCAAAGATCTCTATCGTTTCAGTTATCCGGATTTGATCACTATTTAATAAGCAGCTAAAGCGCATGCTACCGAAATTTGCTGATGTCGTTATCATCGGTGGGGGGGTGATCGGAAGTTCCGTCGCCTACCATCTCGCCAAAGAGAAAATAGGCGCCGTCGTGCTGGAAAAGGAAGATTTTATTTCCGGCAGTTCCGGTGCCTGTGAAGGGCTCCTGCTTCTTCAATCTAAAAAACCGGGCATTCATCTCGAACTGGCCATTGCCAGCACCCGCCGCTTTTCTCAGCTTTCAGAAGAATTGGAATTTGAAATCGAATATGAACAAAAGGGCGGTTTGGTCATCATCGAGTCTGAAGAAGAGCTCGATGCCATGAAGCTCTTTGTTGAAAAACAAAAAGCCTGCAGTGTTGATTTGACCCTGCTGGATAAAGATCAGACCCTCGAGATGGAACCGGCCCTTTCCCCCCACATCATCGGAGCCACGTATTCACCTTTTGAAGGGCAGGTGAACCCGTTTTTACTGACCCGAGCATTTTTAGGTGCCGCAGAAAAACTGGGGGCAAAAGTTTTCACGCACGCTGAAGTAAGAGGGATCGGAATATCCAAAGGGCACATCAATGCAGTCAATACCACGAAAGGCAGAATTGAGACCCCTTTGGTGATTAATGCTGCCGGTGCGTTGGCAGGTACGATCGGAGACCTGGTCAATCTGAACATTCCCGTCAAACCCAGGCGCGGTCAGATACTGGTTACCGAATCCGTTCCCCCTCTTGTTCGATACTGCATCCTATCCGCCACGTATATTGCCGCCAAGTTTAATCCTTCCCTGGCGGAATCCGGCGGAATGGGATTTGCTGTGGAACAGACAAAAAACGGTAATGTCCTGATCGGATCCACCCGGGAGTTTGTGGGATTTGATCGGCAAACCACCTTTGACGGTGTCAACACCATTGCCGGCCAGATTCTTCGCGTTTTCCCGAGCCTTAAGGATTTACATGTCATCCGTGCATATGCAGGGTTGAGGCCTTATACACCGGACGGATTGCCGATTTTAGGTACAGTGGAAGGTTTGGAAGGATTTATCATGGCCGCCGGTCATGAAGGCGACGGAATTACCTTATCACCGGTGACCGGCGAAATCATCGCAAAGGTAATTACCCGAGGAGAGATACCGTTTCCCATGGATCATTTCAAATTGGAAAGGTTTGATACAGTGTCATGAGTCAATTGCGGATTGATGCCCACCCATCGGAAAATCGGGTAGAAATTTATATTAACGGTGAAGATTATACCGCTTATGAAGGGGATACGGTCCTGGCTGCCCTTGTGGCATCGGGACATAAATCATTAAGGCACAGCAGAAAAATCGGTGAGCCCCGGGGTCCTTTGTGCGGAATGGGCGTTTGTTACGAGTGTCTGGTGACTATCAATAAAAAGCCCAATCAACGTGCCTGCATGACTGAAGTGGAAGACCGAATGGAGGTCCTCACCGGTGAAGAATAAAGAATATGATGTTGCCATTTTAGGCGGTGGGTTGTCAGGGCTCGTTGCCGCCGGCATTCTCAAAGACCATGATTTGGATATTCTGATTATCGATGAATACAATCGTCTCGGAGGGCAATATTTAAAAACCCATCCAATCCATTCCAACCCCGACACAGAACGCAATTCTCTCCAGGAGATCGGTTTTCAGCAGATTGAAAATATTGAAGGCGGCCGGGTAAAGATCATGACCCGAACCCGGGTAATTGAGATTAACGATCGCAGGGAGTTGTTGTTGGAGCATGATCTCGAGCGATTGTTTGCCCTTACACCTGAAATCATCTTATTGGCGGCCGGTGCGCGCGAAAATATTGTTCCGTTCAAGGGCTGGACCCTGCCGGGTGTTATTTCAACGGGAGCTGTCCAGATTATGTTGAAAGGTTCCGGTGTTATCCCTGCCGAAGATATGATCATCGGGGGATCCGGTTTGTTCCTGTACACGGTGGCATCGGAAGTCATAACAAATGGCGGACGGGTATCCACCATCTTCGATGAGAATTCCAGAATGAAAAAAATGAGTTTTACCAAAAACCTCATTGGGCAAGGGGAAAAACTCAAAGAGGGATTCGGACAAGCGGCACGCATTTTATTTTCTCCGACACGGATGCGGCATCGGTATCGAATTGTTGAGGCCCGTGGAGAGGACCACCTAGAGGAAATATCGGTCGCCAAAGTCGATCGTATCGGAGCTGTCATTCCCGGAAGCGAGAGGGTTTATCCCTGTGAGTGCTTGGCCGTGGGCAATGGGTTTACCGCCAATATCGAGCTTGGCCTGTCGGCCGGCTGCAGCCCCGAATATGATACGGATAA
>CAYSUA010000164.1:0-10855 GCA_964433795.1 uncultured Desulfobacteraceae bacterium
TCCCTTATGCACGAGTTTCACACGTCCGCGAATCGGATTATCTTCAAAGCCGCAGATGCTTGACTTAAGGTTTCTGCATAACCGGATTCATTAATCTTGACAGCTTACGGTAAACTCAGTAAAAATACTATTTTGGCTTTTCTGCGCGGAAATATCGTCGTTGGCCAAAAATGACAATATATCAATATGTTAGAAGAGGAGTGATTTATGTTCGGCATCGGAATGCCCGAAATGCTCTTAATTTGTGCCATCGCCTTGATCGTTATCGGGCCTAAAAAACTACCGGATCTTGCCAAATCGCTTGGCCGGGCTTTCGGTGAATTTAAAAGGGCAACGTCTGATCTCAAGGATTCTTTGGAAATCGATACCGACTTAAGTGACGTCTCCAAACCGTTTGACGAAATAACCGACGACATCAAAGACAGTCTCGACTCTCCCGTGGATCCAATGGCGAACGAATCTTCGGAATCGGATCCTCCGGAAGTTGAATATAATGATGATAAGCAGGGTACCGAGCCCCCTGAATCCGATTTGTCCGATAGCGTCGATATGGATGTAGATGTTGAAACGGACACACCTGAAGGCAGTGATATCGATACCGATACTGATACCGCTACCGACACTCCGCCTGAACCAGTAGAAGGAACGGATAAAGATGATCGGGTCTAATGATAAACTCCCCTTTACGATTCATCTTGAAGAATTAAGAAATCGTCTGATTAAATGCTTTATCGCCGTTGGTGTCGGTTTTGTCGGTTCTTTCGGTTTCAAGGAAAAACTCTTCGATATCCTGGTTAAACCCCTGATAGATGTTATGGAGGTCGGTGACAAACTGATTTTTACCGCTCTTCCCGAAGCTTTCTTCACCTATTTGAAGGTCTCTTTTCTCTCCGGCATCATGCTGAGCTCTCCCTTTCTCCTCTATCAATTCTGGATGTTTGTGGCGCCCGGTCTCTACGAAAAAGAGCGGCGAATGCTTATCCCGGTTGTCATTCTGTCGTCCTTTTTCTTTATCGGCGGATCGCTCTTCGGCTATTTCATGGTGTTCCCGTTAGGTTTCAAATTCTTTTTAAGCTTTGCAACCGAAACCATTCAGCCCCTGCCTTCCATGAAAGAATACTTGGGGTTTTCGGCAAAACTCCTTCTGGCATTCGGTCTCGTATTCGAACTGCCACTGGTCTTGACCTTCCTTGCAAGACTCGGCGTTGTATCTGTTTCCTTTTTGAAAAAGAACCGGAAATATGCCCTGCTTTTATTCTTTGTGGGAGCTGCCATTTTAACGCCGCCCGATGTCATCACCCAAATTTTAATGGCCTTGCCGCTGATGGTCCTTTATGAAATCAGCATCATCGGAGCCAGGTGCTTCGGAAAGAAAAAATCGGAAGAAACAGAAAAAAAAGAGGGGGGAGAAGAGAGCACGGATGATTCAGATTCTGAAGCCACATAGGATAACCAGGGCATTGACACAGATTGTAGTGCTTGATAAAAAATTAAACGAGTCGATATCTTTAACAAGAACATAAATAATCTCAAAACGGAAGGAGGTTAAAACGAACCATGAGAAAGCCATTAAAATTGCTTATGGTTGTGGTGGGGGTGGCCGTGCTTTTTGCGGCAACGGTCATTTACGCAGCCACGGAAGTTCCGGATGTTATCAGATTGGAAAACAAGGCCTACAAGAAGCATAAGTACGGCATCGTTGAGTTAACCCACAAAAAACATGCCGAAGATTACGCAGAAAAATATCCGGAGTTTTATAAAAACAAATGCGGTGAGTGCCACCACGATGATGAGAACAAACCGCTTTCAAACCTGAAAGCGGGGGATGATGTTAAAAGCTGCCTGGAGTGCCATAAGAAACTGGGTGAAATGCCTTCAAAAGAAAAGAAGGCCATGAGAAAGGCCAAGCTTAAAAAGGAAGAACGAAAAAAGAAAGAGCGGGAATACCACGCCGAAGCCATACACGATAATTGTATAGACTGTCACAAGCGGTATAAGAAGGCAAAGAAATTAAAATCGAAAGATCCAAAAGCACCACCCACTAGTTGCAAGAAGTGCCATCCGAAGAAGAAGAAGAAGTAAGAAGCAAAGATAAAAGAAAAAGATAGGGCGGCAATCATTTCGATGATTAAGCCGCCCTATTTTTTTGTCGATTTTCGAACCACGGCATTCCGAACCAGAGCCTTTGCCCAGATCGGCGTTCCCAATGCATGGAGGTGAGTATAGGTGGCGAGCACGTTCTTGTAAACGATCCCGTCCCGCTGATGAATCACCCCACTTCCCCTTTTCATGGCAAATACCAAATCCTCATCAGAGCCATGCCACTCGAGAACCCGGGAATAATGAAATTCATGCCCCTTAACCTCCATACCGACTTCAAAATAAGGATTCCTTTTATCCACCTGAACAATGGTGTAGCCGTGCCCTTGAGGGCGCGGTGAAAGGTCCAGGGTCAAAGGAAGTACATCCGCCATGGGATAAGCGCTTCCCTTTAGCACCAGTTTCTTCGCCAGGTACATGAGCCCGCCGCATTCTGCATAAATGGGAAGGCCGTCTTCGGCCAATTCCTTCAACTCCGACTTAAAGCTTCGATTGCCGGCAAGCTCTTCGGCATGGGTTTCCGGAAACCCGCCGCCGATATAAAGTGCATCGATTGAGGGGAGGGAACGGCTATCCAAGGGACTGATAAACACCGTATCCGCTCCGCACTTTCGCAGGGCATCTATATTTTCCGGGTAGTAGAACTGAAACGCCGAGTCTTTGATGATACCGATTTTAGGTCGGTCGGCTGTGGTGGTCGCATCGGTTGTAGAATCTTCAGGACCCATGGATTGATGGATCTCATGATTGGATTTGGAAAAGGTATCACCTCGAGTTTCTTTGGCTATTTGAAGCAATATCTCCAAGTCGAGATATTTTTCAGCGATTTCAGAAATCTCGGTGACAGCTTCCGTGGCCAAAGAATGCTCGGGTGTCGGAACAAGACCCATATGACGCTCCGGAAAATTCTGCCCCCCCAGCTTGGGTACCGCACCAACCACCGGGATGCCGCAAAAATGCTCGATACTTTTCCGTAAAATCGCTTCATGTCGAGGCCCGGCAACACGATTCAGGATAACACCTTTTATCACAACATCGGGGTCGAATTGATTACACCCGGACACCACCGCAGCCATGGTTCGGCTGGTTTTGGTACCATCCACACAGAGGATCACCGGCGTTTTGAGCAATTTTGAAAGCTCGGCCGTGCTGGTAGCCCCTTCAAGATCGATGCCGTCATACAGGCCCCGGTTTCCTTCAATAAATGACACGTCACCTTGTGAAGAATGTTTCAGGAAGGATCTCTGCACATCAGGTTCTGAGACGAGAAAGGTGTCCAGGTTATAGCAAGGCCGGCCTCCCGCAAGGCCGAGCCAGCCTGCATCAATATAATCCGGACCTTTTTTAAAGGGAACGACTTCTATTCCGCGGTTTTTCCAAGCAGCGATGATGCCGATGGAAAGGATGGTTTTACCGGATCCACCCCGCAAGGCCGATAAGATAATTCTTGGAAAACGGTTATGTTGTTGCGCATTAATCTTTTTCAAATATGATCAAGCGCGCCTTTCCTAGTCTTCGTGCTCGGCGGAAGCCTGTTTCCCGACCCCCTTCAATCCATACAGGGAAGTGCTGCCACTGGACCAGTATTCAAGAACTTCTTCTTGGATCAGCTGGTTCACAAATTTTTTGGCTGCTCTTGGTTTCTCACCGATTATTTTTGCCAAGTCATTGAAATAAAATTTGGTTTTGCCCTTTTTTTTGCTCAGGCCGTCAACAATTAATTGTTTTGCCTCTTCGTATTCCATATTGGACTTCCTTTGTTAAGTGAAATCCGCAGGGAACACAAAACCGGTTTGCATGTTTCATGTTCCCTGCGGTCAGCGATATATGTCTTAGAACTTAAATTGTGTGGTCTGTCTCCAGGTGTAGTATGCAGGATCGCGAAAATCATCGATTAGATGATGGGTAAATTCCAGTTCACATTTCTCAAAGAATCTCTCCCATCCGATCCTCTCGGCCCATTCACCCACGCGCTCATACTTTCTGGCGTCTTGAGCATACGCCTCAACGATATTCTTGATGCATGCCGTGGTGGATTCCCATCTCGGCGGTTCATTAGGGATAAACGCCACAACCACCTTGGAGAACTTGGGCGGGGTGATCCTGTTGGACACCTTGCCGCCCACCATGAGCACTATGCCGTCGCCTTCCTGATCCGCCAGCGGCATGGCAGGACACATGGTGTAGCAGTTGCCGCAGAACATGCACCGGTCTTCTTTGACCGCAACACTGTTGACGGTTTCTCCCTCAAATTCCACTTTAGCCGGCCGGATGGCTGCCGTGGGGCATGCTGCAATGGCCAGCGGAACTTCACACATTTTGTCCAGATACTCATGATCCAACATGGGCGGCTTTCGGTGATAGCCCAAAATCGCGATATCCGAACAATGGACCGCACCGCACATATTCAGGCAGCAGGCCAGAGATACCCGGAGTTGTGCCGGAAGCCTCATGTTGGTGAAATCGTCAAACAGCACGTCCATGGTGGCTTTCACCGGACCCGAGGCATCGGTGGCCGGCGTATGGCAGTGGATCCAGCCCTGGGTGTGGACGATGTTGGTAACACCGGCACCGGTTCCACCCACGGGGAATTTGTAAGAGCCTGCCGGGTACTTACGGCTTAACAGGTCTTGTTTCAACGGCTCTACTTTATCTTTGCTGTCCACCATGAATTCAATATTGTTTCGGGTGGTGAACCGCAAATGTCCGTCGCAATGTTTGTCTGCGATTTCGCAGATCTCTCGGATATGGGTGACACCCATGATACGGGCGCCGCCGACTCTAACCGTATAGACTTCGTCGCCGGTTTCGGAAACATGTACCAGGACTCCCGGTTCCAGGATTTCATGATACAACCATTTTCCCTTGTTTGCAGCAATGACCGGCGGATAGAATTCTTCGTAATTCCGCGGACCGATATCGGAGATTCTGTCCTTCATCGGTTCATTCGTATCGTAACCTGATGATATAAATGCCATAATTCTTTCCCCCTATCTTTGATGGTGTTTTCTGAATTCGTTGACATCTCGTTCGAACCCGCCCTCAACTTCGTCAGCTTTCCAGAAGATGTACGGGTTGTGTCGCGGCTCTTTCACGTGCCGCGGATCCGGATCGATACCGGTCACTTCCAGTAGTCTTTGGAAGCCCTGGCGTTTGATCAGTTCACCGAGACGCTCACGGTTCTTTCCTTCTTCCATCCACCAATCCCAGATGTTTTCGATGACTTCCTTAATCTCGTCATACGGTTCCTCTGCCTTGACAAAGGGAACCAGCATGGAGCCCATCTGGGCACCGTCAAGAATCGGGGCCTTTGCGCCGACTAAAATAGAGAGTCCTCTATCCTCTCCGATGCGGAGCGCTCTGGGCATTACATTGATGCAATGCATGCATCGGGTGCACTCTTTGTTTTCGATCATCAGTTTATTGTCTTCCATCCACATACATTCGGTGGGGCAGAGATCGATCACTTCCTTTTGAATATCGAACGGTCCCCAATCACGACCCGCATGGGCACCGCCGTTGGGCTTCAACTCCCCGCCCACATAAGCGGCTACCGCTTCCTGGTCGATTCGGATATCATCTCGCCAGGTCCCAATGAAGGACATGTCCGCCCGGGCAATGGAGGCCACACAGCAGTTGGGGCAACCGTCGAATTTAAATTTAAACTTGTACGGAAATGCCGGACGATGAAGCTCATCCTGATATTCCTGGGTGAGGTGATAACAGAGTGCCTGCGTGTCGTAGCAGGAATACTCGCATCTGGCCGCTCCGATACAATCGGATGGGGTTCGCAGGTTGGAGCCGGATCCGCCCAGATCCTGGTTCAGGTTATGGGTCATTTCATAGAAGATCTCTTCCAGCTGCGGGGTGGTGGTTCCGAGAAAAATGATATCGCCGGTGGAGCCGTGCATATTGGTTATTCCGCTCCCGCGGCGATCCCACAGATCGCAAAGCTGTTTCAGATATTCTGTTTTGTAGAATTTGCCGCCCGGCTGATTTACCCGCATGGTGTGAAAATGGGCAACACCCGGAAACGCTTCCGGTTGGTCGCAGTATCGCCCGATCACGCCGCCGCCGTACCCGAACACACCGACGATGCCGCCATGTTTCCAGTGGCCCCTGCCGTGCTTGTACGAGAGTTCCAAAATCCCCAAGAGATCTTCCACAACATCCTGAGGAACCTGGTACTCGACCCCCTTCTCATTTTTTGCCCTGTTTTCGGCTTCTTGCTTCAGGTCGGACACAAAGCTCGGCCATGGGCCGGACTCAAGTTGGTCCAACAGAGGGGTTTCATGTTTTGCCATATTGAATACCTCCATTCTATTAGTATTAAACTGCCTAAACCTGGTGAAATTTCAAATACCTTTTGGAACCGTATTGTCACCTCCTCTTATTTTTTTATATATACATATCGTATAGACGACCGATTTAATAAGCATAAACGAAACGCATAAGAGGTTGTCTATAGAAAGAATAGTATCCCTTGTCAATAAAAAAGGTGTGGTATCAAGGATTTCATGAGATTTCCATTAGGGATAAACCCGGCTGGATGCCCCGTATCAAACTATACGCAAAAAACCTGCTGAACGGATCGGTGAAACCGTGCAACATGCTGATTCAGATTGTTATTAATTATCGGTGCTTCCGGGGCATTTGGCGGATATCTATTTAAAAGGGCTTGACAGATTTCCATTAAATCGTTTTCGGATCGGGCCATAAGGTAAGGTTTGAAAAACCGAATCAGCGGTTCGGAAAACAGGTCGGGAGTTTCTATTTGCTTAAGACCCGAAAAAAAACCGTTAAGCGTTGCTTGAACCGCAAAATCTTCGGCCCAGACCATATCACCCACCCCGTCTGATCGGTCCAGGCGGTTCTGAATGGATAGGTTGAGCAAAAATACCAAGAGGGATTCTAGAATGGACCGTGCCTCCGGGTCCTCATGGTTCACTATCGGGACATAGTTGCGAACCGAGATGAGCCGCATTTCCATATCATTTTTGTTCAGCCTTACAATAAAATCCCCGGCTGCATGAGACCAGGGATGAATTTGCTCAAAGGTGCAGGGATCATAATAACAGGTTAATATCTCTGCCGTCTTTTCGTATATCAACGGCGCTATTTCTTCGGGAATTTCAATGTTTCCCTTTCGAGGATCCCACTCCAGGATTCGGTTACGGCCAAAATCATCGGATGTGATATGGAATTCGAAAAACCCATCAAACCACTCTCCCAGAAACATGGGAAGTTTCAGGGTCCCATTCTTTGTCTCGATCGCTTCCAATCCGTAAACTTTTGGAAGATAGGGCCATTTAAATTTCCGGTTGAGGTGACGGATCAGGTTAAACTCTCTCGACAGGTTGCGTTGTCCGACCCCAGAGACCGCCACGTTCAGAACGAAATTCAATCGGAACGCGTCTAATATAACCTCGATCCTGGATGGATGATAAAACGCTCCGTGTTTTTCCAGATGAATATGGATCGATTTTATATCTGCCGGAACTATTCGTTTATTCAGATACTCGGAAGCCGCTAGGGTCAGGATCTGAAACCGGTCTTTTTCCAAAAAAGTATGAACCGTGGTGAAATAATCCCGATAGCATAAATCCGTTTGCCTATCGGGATGAGTCAGGGCCGGGGTATGATTACGGCAAATCGGAAATGGCGAGTTCCAGATGGGGCTGCCGGTATGAATGGGCTCATTGTGGTCTGAAAGAAAATATTGAATCCTGGGCCCCGTTGGCATAACGGACTACTGGTGGTAAGCCTCGAGCTCTTTTAGTATTTCAGGCGCCACTTCATATCCCAATTTCTGGGCTTTATCGGCATGCTCGGCGGCCAGTCCGAATTCTCCATTTTCCATATATGCAATGGCAAGGTTGTTGTATGCAACTGCAAAATTGGGTTCCAGCTTGAGGACTCTGTTGCTGATCTCAATACTCT
Organism: uncultured Desulfobacteraceae bacterium; assembly: GCA_964433795.1. GTDB lineage: Bacteria > Desulfobacterota > Desulfobacteria > Desulfobacterales > SURF-15 > DUZK01. The sequence continues at coordinate 8,041 of CAYSUA010000164.1, forward strand.
CCTCTATCATTCCCTTCATGAGATAGGCGTTTGCCAAAGTAGCCAGGGCCTGGATGAATTTCTTATTATATTTGACAGCTTTTTCTAATGCGGTGATGGCTTCATCCACATTGCCTTTCTGCAGCTGTACAAAACCGATGTTCCCGTATCCTTCAGCAAAGGCGGCCCGGCTGTGTGTGGCCCGTTTGTTGAAGTCCAGGCATCCGTCTAAATCTCCTTGCTGAAGGCGGATCCCCCCTAGCTGGACATATGCTTCGGCCAGGCTCGGGCTGTGTTCAACGGCTTCCAGAAGTTCCTTTTCCGCTTCATCATACTTTTTCAGACCGAGAAGCGCGATGGCGAGGTTGTAGTGGGACGTTCCGCATTCCGGATTGGAGGCTATCGCAGCCCTCTGTTGTGCAATATATTCATCGATATTATCGGCAACAGGCATAATTAATTTCTCCTCATTGAGATCAAAAAGATTGCCATGATTATTATGGAACCTTTGTCATGTCAACAAAATTTAAAAACAAATCTAATTTGTCCAATATTTTCGTAAGAATAGATGCGATCAGCTAACTTTTTGCTTGACATAGTATACTACTTTTTCTACCGTTTTCAAATGAGTACGCGCTTAAGCCTCAGCGAATGTTTTCAGACTGTACCTTTTTAAAAAGGAGGGATATCATGATCACAGGATGTTACACTGCCATTATCACACCATTTTCCAATGAAGCCGTGGATTATGATGGCCTGAGCAAACTGGTGGATTTCCAGATTGCCAATGGAATATCGGGAATCTTGGCCGTCGGTACCACAGGCGAAAGCCCTACACTAAACTGGGAAGAGCATAACCGGGTCATAAAACATGTTTCAGAACAATCAAAAGGTAAGTGCCTGAGCATCGCTGGAACCGGAAGCAACAATACGGCGGAAACCATCAAAGGAACCCATCATGCAGAAGACGTGGGCGCTGAAGCGGTTCTGCTTATCGATCCGTATTACAACGGGCCAAGCTCCCTTGAAATTCGCAGGGAATATTATGCCCCTGTTGCGGAACGGTTTCCTAACCTTCAGATTATTCCGTATGTTCTCCCCGGTCGAACCGGGACCCAGATGCTGCCCGAAGATCTCGCATTGCTGAACCAAGAATTCGGAAACATCAACACGGTAAAAGAGGCCACGGGAAGCTTTGACAACATGCGACGGACACGGGAACTATGCGGACCGGAGTTTTCGATTCTCTCCGGGGACGATCCCATCACCTTTAAGATGATGTCTGATCCTCTGATTAATGCTGCGGGCGTCGTATCGGTCGCATCCAATTTCGTGCCCAAACATACGGCTGAAATGGTTCGCTTAATGAAAGAGGGAAACCAAGCGGAAGCAGAGCGGCTGCAATCGGATCTCGAGCCGTTGTTCAATATCATTACCGTAAAAACAAAAGAGCCGACATCCTTGGGTGAAGTGGAATGCCGGGCAAGAAACCCTCTGGCGACAAAAACATTAATGTCGGTTCTGGGAATGCCCGCTGGAGGATGCAGGCAACCTTTGGGTAAAATGTCCAAAAACGGTCTTGAAACCGTTCTAAATGCCGCACGAACCGTGCAAGGCAATAACCCTGAAATTTTCAAGCCGATCGCCGAATTCTTCGGTGTCGATGTGGAAGAACGGCTGAATACGCCGTCTTTCTGGGATGGGTTGACTTACGAAGCGTATTAGTGCCTTAGAAATTTTTTTCTTGTTTTTTAACAAGAAAAAAATTTGGTGAAGGCACTTATCCCGTTTATCGGGGTTAAGACCGTCGAAAAAACCGTTTGTTTTGAGGGCCGAAAAAATTCGGCCCTCTTTTTTTGTTCTCAGCTTTGCACTTTCAGCTTTTCAGCTTAAAATCTCCCTGCTTAAAAAAGAGCCACTTCAGCCATTTCATACCGAACGCCAGCAATTCAAGCTCATCCCCCTTTAGCCTGGCAAGGGTGTCTTCATCAATATCATACCGTTTTAGGAAGGAACTTTTAAAAACGAACTCCCTGAATTTGTCGATATTGTAGCCGGCTAAAAAGAACATCTTCTTGCTTTCTTCGTTGAGCTTGATATTCGGTGGAAACGAACGCTTCCGAACCACAAGGTCCGTCCAGTCCGCATTTATTTCATCATGAATATCAACCCCTTGATCTTTCCGCCATTCTGTGACGGTCCATTCGTTTTCTTCTTCAAACCCTAAACAGTGGGGTTCGTTTACAAAGAAATAGAAACCGTCTTCATCCACACCTTCTTTATGGCTCAATGACGCAACACCCAACGGGTAATAACGACAAGTGGTGGGCCGGTCCTGGTATATGATGCACCCGTCGTCCCGGACAAACGGGCAGGAAGACAAATCATCATCCAGAAGTTTTAAAGTGACAACCGGCAGATCGGTTTTTTCCAAAAGCTGAGGCGTGGTGTATAGCGTTAAGAATTCTTCAGATGATAGACCCAAACGATTTTTCATCCGAATAACATCATACGGGGTAAGGATAATATTGATCCCCCGGCAACACATGGTAAAGCATTTGACATCCTTATGACATTTGAATTTAAACCGGGAATCGGTTCCGATCCGCTCCGGTACAATGCTGGCCATACTATCATTCTGCGACATACTAAACGTTCCTTTCTAAGCCGATCAATATAATAAGGCATACAGTTTATCTCATATGGTTCAGAATGTCCACGCAGGACAAAATAATTAATAATTGTTTTATGTGGTTATATAGAAAGACCAAGTAGGGTACAGGAGTAGGCTTTGGAGGTGATCCGATTCGTGCGCGTGTGACTGTCTGAGTGCATT
>CAYSUA010000165.1:0-10823 GCA_964433795.1 uncultured Desulfobacteraceae bacterium
TGCAACGCACCCTAACGCACTCAGACAGTCACACACCCCCGAATCGGCTCACCTCCAAAGCCTATCCCAGCCAGTCACTTTGCTTTTGTAGATAACCAGGTAACATAAAAAATAACATACCGAATGTAACCGCATTCCATTCACTAACGACTATGAAAACAATAGCATTTTTTTATCCGGTATTATAAGATATAATGCAATGCCTTCATGTGATCGTATTGAACGCAAAAGAGCGCAGCTAACTATCCTTGCAGATTCATAATAAGCCGCATGGATTCTTAAAAATTATGAAAAAATTTCTGTTTATCGCCATTTTGGCTGCCGGAATCGGCATTTTGGGTTGGCAGATCTACCAGAAAGCTTCCGCATCCAGGAAAGGCTATAATCGCCAACGCCGAAACGTGCCGGTTGCAGTAGAAATCGCGCGTGTGAAGAAAAGCACCATACAGGACGTGGGATACTTTACCGGATCTTTGTATCCCCTGTCTAAATTCATCATAGCCCCGAAGATCGGCGGCCGGTTAGAAAAAATACTGGTTCATATCGGGGATGTCGTCAGAGGCGGACAGCTGGTGGCGAAACTCGACGACGAGGAATATCGTCAGCAGGTCAGCCAGGCCAAGGCGGAGCTGGAGGTGGCCCAGGCCAATCTTCAGGAGCGGGAAAACGTTCTGGAAAACGCTGGGCGAGAATACGATAGAACAGTTGCGCTTCGCAAGAAAAAGATCGCCTCGGAATCTCAGCTGGATGCCGCGGATTCGGCATACAAAACCCAACAGTCAAAACTGAAGGTGGCAAGCGCCCAAGTTTCTCAGAAAAGGGCAGCGCTCAGAATGGCTAATGTTAGGCTTTCTTATGGGCAGATTCGTTTGCCGAAAAACAATACCTCCGGATTGCGCCTTGTAGGGGAACGATTTGTGGACGAAGGCGCCATGCTGGCGCCCAATACACCGATTGTCTCCATTATCGACATCGGAAAGCTCATTGCCGCCATATTTGTCATCGAGCGGGATTATACCAAGATTCGACTGGGTTTGGAGACGATCATTACGACGGATGCCTTTCCCGATCAGCAATTTAAAGGAAAGGTCATCCGGATCGCACCGCTTCTAAAGGAAAAATCCCGGGAAGCCCGGGTCGAGATAGAAATTGCCAATGAAGACAAGCTGCTGAAGCCCGGCATGTTCTTTAAAGCCCAGATCCGGTTCGAACAACACGAAAACGCTACCGTGGTTCCTGCAGCAGCCATTATAAAACGAAACGGCACCCAAGGCCTTTTTCTCGCGGACCTTAAGCAGCGAAAAGCGAAATTTGTGGAGATTACCGTTGGTATTATTAACAACGCCCAGGCCGAGATCATCGCTCCGCCCCTGACCGGTGCGGTGGTTACCCTGGGGCACCACCTCCTGGAAGACGGGGGGTCCATTATCCTGCCCGGGAAAAATCTACGATCCGGTCCCTCACAGAAAGGCGGAAAACCCAGACCACCACAGAAAAACGGTGAATCTATTGCTCCGCAAAAAGCCGGCAAGCAGGGTATCCAGAGAGGAAAAGTGCCGGGCGAAGGTAAAAAATCGTGAATATCTCGAGTTTTTCCGTACGCCGTCCGGTATTGACGATCATGGCCTCTTTGATCGTTATCATCATCGGGGGGGTATCCTTATCCAGACTCTCCATCAATTTGATGCCGGATATCACCTATCCGACCTTAAGCATTTCCACCGAATACGAAAACGCAAGCCCGGAAGAGGTTGAGGAGCTGATCACAAGAACGGTTGAGGAAGCCATGAGCGCAGTGCCCGGGGTGGAAGAGGTCACGTCGGTTTCTGCCGAAGGCCGGAGCAGCGTGCGGGTATCTTTTTCATGGGGGATCGATCTGGATGCAGCGGCAAACGATATCCGGGATCGGTTGGACCGCGTTATCCGTCGTCTTCCGGACGATGCCGAACGGCCCAGGCTGAGGAAGTTCGACCTCGCCGCCTTTCCGATACTTATTTTAGGCGTTGCCAGCAACCTGGATCCGATCCAGATTCGAAGAATCATCGACAACCAGGTGAAAAACCGGATCGAGCGGGTCCCGGGGGTAGCCTCTCTGGGTATCCGGGGTGGGCTGGACCGTGAGATTCACGTTAATCTGAATGCAGAGAAGATGAAAGCCCTGGGCCTTCCCATCGATCAAATCCTCACCCGGTTAAAGGATGAAAACATCAACCTCCCGGCCGGCACCATCGAACAGGGCTCACTCGATGTCACCATTCGGACGCCGGGTGTTTACAACAGTTTGAATGAACTTCGGAACACGGTGGTGGCGATCCGGGAAGGGGTACCCATTCAACTCAAAGAGATCGCATCGATTGAGGATGCATGGGAGAAGGTTTCCCGAATCGTCCGGGTAAACGGAAAGCCCGGCGTGCGGCTGTCGGTCAGCAAACAGTCCGGAAAAAACACCGTAGAGGTGGCATCCGGGGTACTCAAAGAGATTGAACGGGTCAACCGGGACATACCGCAACTCAACATTATACCGATTATCGACACATCCGATTATATCAAGCGCTCTATCACCAACGTAGGCACCACAATCCTCTACGGCGGAGCGCTGGCCATATTAGTGCTCGTGCTGTTTCTTCGGAATATTCCCAGCACGGCAATTATCGCCACAACCATCCCCATTTCCGTGATCGCGACCTTTGCCTTGATGTATTTCGGCGGGTTTACTCTCAACTTGATGACCCTCGGCGGATTGGCTTTGGGCGTGGGAATGCTGGTGGACAATGCCATTGTGGTGCTGGAGAACATCTACCGTCTCCGGGAAGCGGGCCAGGATTCGGAATCGGCGGCTGTAAACGGAAGCCGGGAAGTCGTGGCCGCGGTCATTGCCAGCACATTGACGACACTGGTGGTCTTTCTGCCCCTCATTTTCGTTCGCGGCATGTCCGGAATCATGTTTAAACAGCTTTCCTATGTGGTGGGCTTTGCCCTGGCATGCTCCCTTGCGGTGGCGCTGACGCTGGTTCCGATGCTTGCCTCCCGGGTGCGTTCCCCGGTGATCGTCGACACCGGCGATGGCACTGCAAAAGGTGGCAGAATATTCCGGATCACCGGCCGGTTTTTTATTTGGTTGGAAAATGAGTACAAAAACCTTCTCCGCTTTGCCCTTAACCATCGAATATTTATTTTGGGCGCCACCTTGCTGGTCCTTATCGGATGCCTGTTTTTAATTCCGCTGGTGGGGGTTGAGCTGATGCCTGCCACGGATCAGAGCGAAGTCCGGGTTCATGCCGAGATGGCCGTGGGGACCCGGCTTGAGCTGGTGGATAACGCCTTTAAGAAGATCGAGACCATCGTTCAGCGGGAGGTGCCGGAGATCGACAACACCGTCTCTTTCATCGGGGGCTCGACCTGGCGGGCTCGTGGAGGCAATGCAGGTTCGATGCGGATCGCGTTGAAACCGGTGAGCCAAAGAACCCGATCCAGTAATGAGATCGCAAAAGCCCTGCGCAAAAAACTCATCTTCATGCCCGGTGTCAAGATCAGAACCCGTGCCGGACGGGGGCTTTTTTTACTCCGCATCGGCACCAGCGGTGATGACAGGGTCCAGGTGGAGGTGCGCGGTCATGATCTCGAAACATCAGATATCCTGGCCCGCCGGGTCCAGGATGCCATCGAAAATGTGAACGGTATTACAGACACTAAAATGAGCCGCGAGACCGGTACCCCTGAAGAGCTGATTATCATCGATCGACAAAAAGCTGCCGATATGAAGCTTACCGTATCGAAAATTGCCAAAATGCTGCAAACAATCCTTTCCGGAGCGTCTGCGGGCAACTTCCGGGAGGGGGGAAACGAATACAAAATTCGGGTAAAGCTTGAAGGCGCGGAAAAGAAGGATCTTCGGGACATTCTGGATCTTCCCATTACCAATGCCGAAGGAGAGCGGGTCGTACTGCGGAATGTAATCGATGTGAGGCCTCGGCGGGGCCCGGTGCTCATTCAGCGTAAAGATCAGGAACGCGTGGTCTATGTAACGGCCAACATCAGCGACCGGGACATGGGTTCCATATTGGCCGATATCCAAGAGGGGCTTAAAACCGTGCCGGTTCCCAGAGACTTCAGCATCCACTTCGGCGGCGACTATGAAGAGCAGCAGAAAGCCTTTCGAGAACTGTTGCTCAGCTTTGTGCTGGCACTGGTACTGGTTTACATGGTCATGGCATCGCTCTACGAATCGCTGAGGTATCCCTTTGTGGTGATGTTTTCAGTGCCCCTGGCGATTATCGGCGTCATTTTAATGCTGTTTTTAACCGATACCACCTTTAACGTTCAATCCTATATCGGCTGTATCATGCTCGGCGGAATCGTGGTCAACAACGCCATTCTGCTGGTGGACCACATCAATCTTTTGCGCAACCGGGACGGGTTTTCAATACGAGACGCCATTGAAGAGGCGGGCCGTCGCCGGCTTCGCCCCATCCTGATGACCGCCATGACCACCATGCTGGCCATGACACCACTAGCCATCGGAATCGGGGAGGGGGGTGAAGCCCAGGCACCCATGGCTCGGGCCATTATCGGCGGGCTTTTCAGTTCAAATTTGATCACCCTCCTGGTGATTCCCACCGTATATTCATTATTCGAACGAAAGAAGATAAAAGAAGAAGCCGCGGTTGCCCTTGAAACGGCTGCCGCCATCTCTTCACCCCATAAATCGCTTGGCCAGGAGCCGGTATGAGATCGTTCCATGGCTTCCTCCCACCGGTGATCGTTCTGACGGCTATCGGCCTTTTTCTTCTGCCGCTTTCCTGTATGTCTACAAAATCCGTGAAGACCAAAGAAAATACTGCGCCATCGGCAGGAATTAACGCAGATGAGCTGTTAAAAGGATCTGAAGTCAAACCCGAAATACCGGAGACGCCGCATATTTCTGAACAAGGAACGCTTGAAATCACTGTTCGGGACGCGATTTTGATTGCGCTGGAAAATAACCGGTCTTTGGTTGTGGAGAAGATCAATCCTTCCATTCGGCAGACTTTTGAAGACCAGGCGCAAGCAGTTTTCGATCCGATCTTTGGTGCGGAGATCTCCGCTGAGCGGGAGGAACTGCAACGTCAGGCCCGGACCGGAAGCGGAACGGAAAGCTCGGAAGTCGATATCTATCTGGGAGGGATATCTTTAGAACAATTTTTTCCCACCGGAACATTTGTGGAAATAGATGCTACAAACCGCACCACGGAGTCCTCTCTCTATGCGAATCCATTTTCTTCCACCCGAATAGAATTGTCCGTAACCCAGCCGCTGCTTCGAGGATACGGCAGAGATGTGAATCTCGTCCGGCTTCGACAGGCGAGACTGGAAACGGATATTACCCGATACGAGCTTCGGGGGTTCAGTGAATCGCTGCTGGCAGCTGTTGAAACAGCATACTGGGAGTATGCCCTCGCCCAGCGGCAGATAGAAATCGTCGAAGAATCCCTAAAGGTTTCGAAACAGCAACTAACAGAGACTGAAGAGATGATCCGTATCGGAACCATGGCGGAAGCTGAGCTGGCTGCGGTCCAGGCAGAAGTCGCCGCCCAAGAGCAAGGGTTGATTAATGCCAAGAGTGACCTGGATTCAAGTCGCCTCCAATTACTCCGTCTTCTCAATCCCCCGGGGAACAACCTCTGGGACCGTAATATTAAATTGATTTACCAGCCGACAATACCGGACATCCTCTTGGATGACGTTGCCGAACATGTGGCAATATCCCTGAACATGCGACCGGAAATTAATCAGGCGAAGCTGGGGATCCAGCAGGACGATCTTGAGATCACCCGAACCAAGAACGGATTGTTGCCTAAAATGGACCTGTTTATCTCCTTGGGAAAAACCGGATACGCTGACTCTTTTTCCGGTTCAATAAGCGATATTACCGGAGACAGCTATGATGTGATGGGTGGTATTCGATATGAATATCCATTATCAAACCGAAATTCTAAAGCCGTCCACCGAAGAGCACTTTTTAGCCGTGAACAGGCTCAAAAAGCCTTGGCCAACCTCTCACAACTGGTAGAGTTGGATGTAAGAAAAGCCAATATCGAAGTAAATCGCGCAAAGAAGCAGATTGCCGCAAGCGCTGCTACCCGAAAGTTTCAGGAAGAAAAACACCGCATCGAAACTGAAAAATTTCGGGTGGGACGCTCAACCAATTTTTTGGTTGCCCAGGCCCAGAGAGACCTGCTGGTGGCAAAAATTGCGGAAGTACGCGCAGTGGTCGATTACTTGAAATCCCTGATCGATCTATACCGTTTCGACGGGTCTCTATTGGAACGTCGCGGAATAACAGCACCCGGCAAGGAGCCGGTTCGATCCCGCCCTGGCAGACAATATTAAAAAACACGGGAATTTTCATATAATGAATCAAGGGGGAGTCAGATGTCACTGAATTTTGCCATTATCGGACCCGGAAGAATCGCCCGGAACCAGCTTGTTCCAGCCTTGGAACAGGTCGATGGGGCTAGGCTGTGGAGTGTTTTGAGCCGTGATTATAATCGTGCGGCGGAATTTGCCGAAGCCCATTCGGCTCTGTCTTCTGTTCCCGCACATACGGATCTGGAAAATCTTGTTTCTGATTCTGAGTTGGATGCCGTAATTATCGCAACACCGGATAAACTTCATGCTCAAGAGACCATAACCTGTGCAAAGGCTGGAAAACATATACTTGTAGAAAAACCCATGGCCACGAATGTGGAAGACGCAAAGGCTATGGTCGAGGCGTGTGAAGATGCCGGAGTACGATTGGCCGTGGCGTATCATCTACACTGGCATAACGGTCATAGGCAGCTTGTTGAAAGAATACGAACCGGAACACTCGGGGCCCTTCGCCATATGAGGGTTCAATGGACGTTTAAGTCGGAAGATGCAAGCAATTGGAGAGCATTCCCGGAAGTGGGGCGCTGGTGGGGCATCGCCGCTGTTGGCACCCATTGCTTGGATTTTATCCGGTGGATTATGGTACCTTCATGTGGAGAGGTGGAATCCATCCGGAGTATGATCAGCAATAAGGTGTGGGGCAGCCCGCACGATGAAACAGCCATTATTTCAATGCGATTTGAATCCGGGGCCACGGCGGAGTTTTGTTCTTCAGTGCTCATTGAAGCACCCTTAAGAGCAGAAGTTTATTGTGCGGACGGATATGCCATTTGTGACGGAACCCTAGGGCCCCACGGTGCGGGAACCATTCATATCAATGGCGATGAAATGACATTTAAACCAGAGAATCCCTATGTGGGTGAGATCCGGGACTTTGTGGGTGCCATCAAAGAAGGCCGGGCGCCTGAAGTAGACGGAAAAGAAGGGGCGCGGAATGTGGAACTTCTGGTGGCGGCCACAGAATAGTATTCGAGCCTACCATCACCCCATCAATATTCCATGCTCAGGGCTTTGGCCAAGGCCGTGTACCCGCGGGCGGCTTCTATCAAATGGTCGATTCCGATATACTCATCCTTGCGGTGGGCCAGCCCTTCTTCGCCCGGTCCGAAACCTATAATCGGTAACCTTGAATGTCGTTCCGGAAGGCTGCCGTTGGTGCAGAAGTGCCAACGACCGATAACGCCGTCGCCCACCTGTGCTTCGGAAAGGGCCTTGCTTGCAGCTAATACCACAGAATGGTTTTCCGGCATCTCCCAGGCCGGCAAGAATTTTTTGAAATCGTATGCTTTGCCGGTATAGGCCGAATAGGCTGCATGAGCGATCTCTGCCGTGACTCTTAATTCCGGATCTTCCGCCTGAGCCGTTCGGATCATCTCTTTCAGCTCTGCCAAAATGCTCTCCTCGGTTTCACCGATGAGCAGCCGACGGTCATAGGTGACACGGCATTCATACGGAATCGTGGATATGGCGGGATATGGCTTGGATATGATATCGGTGAGCGCCTGCACCCCACTCCCGAGAAATGGATGCGTCGGCATCGGCAGGGCGTTCATCCTTTCAATAAGGGTGGTCATCTTCTGAACCGCGTCAATGCCGAACTGGGGTGTGGATGAGTGTGATGGAACACCATGGGTTGTCAGTGCAATCTCGGCACGGCCCCGTTGAGCCCTTGCGAGCCGTAAATTAGTGGCCTCGCAAATCACGATGATATCCGCACCGAATTGATCGATAACGTGAGCCAGTGCCACTGCTTCACTTATTTCTTCCAACGTGGTAAGGCTGGCAATGACGGTACCTCTAAACGCTTCTCGGTTGTTAATCAGCGCCGAAAGCCCGTAAACCATGGCCGATGCCGGGCCTTTCATATCCATGGCACCCCGCCCATAAATCTTATCATCGCGAACTTCTGCACCAAAGGGATCAACCGACCAATCACTTACCGGCTCAACACCCACTGTGTCCATGTGAGCATCGAAAATGACTGTAGGGCCATCACCATTACGGAGGATACCGACCACCGAGCCGAAGTCGTCGATCTCTACCCGGTCAAAATTCAATTTAAGCAACTCTTGGTATGCCCGTTGAATGACTTCTTTTTCTTTACCAGCAAAGCTAGGTATTCTAATGATGTCCTGACAAAAACCGATAAGACCATCCTTATTATAAATATGAACCATAATCCCTCCTCCCCGACGATAATGAAAGCGCGTTGAAAGTGAATTTCTTTGTATCAGAGGATTTAATGCTACGGTGTAAAGCGCTTAGGGGGCGATGAAGACGTCTTACAGTATAAGGGACGCGGAAACAAGCTCCACAATACTTTTTATTTCAATCCCCAAATCATAGGCTTTGTTCAGGTCGCGGATTTGGGTCATACAATTGAAACAGCCCGTGGCAACGATCTTGGCTCCTGTTCGCCGAATTTGGTCGGCCTTGATCTTGCCCATTTCGATGCGAATTCGGCCGTATTCGGCTGTGGATCCTAGACCACCGCCGCCACCACAACAAAAATTACGGACTCCATGAGGTTCCATTTCCACAAAATTATCTGTCAAGGCGTTCATCACATTACGGGGTGGTTGGATGATGCCGCCGCGCCGGCCGATATTGCATGGATCGTGATAGGTAAATGGGCCCTGAAACAGATCTTTGGCCACGTTAATACGACCTTCTTGAAGGTAGCGGTCGATCAGCTCGACAAGGGAATAAACACCAAAGTCGAAACAACGCCCCAAATGCTTCTCTGCTTCCCAGCGCATGACCCGGTAGCCGTGACCGCACGGGGCCATGACGATTCTTTCGGCCTGCAATTGTTCGCCGGCGGTTAGCATCCGTTGGACGATTTGCATCATATTGGCTGTACTGCCTTGATAGTAGGCGTAGTTGACCGTGTCGAAAACATAAGACGAAAAGGTGTAGCTCTCCTTTGCGGCGTATAGAATTTTGATGGCGTCCATCAATAAAAACGGTAGATCCCTGGCTTCCAAAGGATGGGGGATATACAAAACGGCAGCCCCTTTTTTATCCATGGGAATTGTATAATTTTCATCTTCCAAATCATCGGACATTTCTTCTGCTGTCCATTCCATGTTCTCGATGAAATCTTCGGTGGAAAGGCCCAGGTAATTACCCACCTCGATGGCCGACTGTACAGGCTTTACAAGCCCTGATGGTAGACGCCCAATTTGGCACATTAGGTTGCGGGCTAAAGCCATACTCTCACCTGTGTTAATCCCCATGGGGCAGGTGAGGGCACATTTTCCGCACAAGGTGCACAGTTCAAAAGCGGCCTTAAAAAGCGCCTCTAGTTCACCGGGTTCAATCTGCGAATTCTTTCTCCTAATCGGGAGACGGGATTTTAAAGGGTCGAAGTATTTTGTTAAAAAGCGGGCCAGTTTTTCTGTTTTGATCATTGGTATCAGGTCGGTATCGTCACTGGCGTGACAATAATGACAGGCATCGGCACACAGACCACACCGGACACAGCCGTTGATCATATACAGAATTCGGCGAGTTAAATTGGATGACAGCGCGTCTTGTATTTTTGCAATGTATTGATCAGTGGCAACCGGGCGAATGCCTTCCGGCTCTAACCGGTTATTTAACGGTTTAATATCAATGCTATTTGATTTGGCGGCTTTCATTCTCTATACTCTTCGACCTTTGATGATTGAATATTCTCACAGATCAATTTCAAATATCTTCAACGTTTGGGGTGGCAACCACCACAGGTGGTCGGTCCGGCGGTTTGAGACGTTTTAACCCGCTGCCGGTGGCAAACTGTACAACTACCGTGGTAGGCCTGACGCAAGCCCGGCATGTCCGATTTCGATTGGCGTTTTGCTTCATGACACTCCTGGCAAGGTTGTTCCTCTCCAGGGAAATAAATCAGCTGTTCTTTGCTCTCATCATAGTCATGATGGCAAACTCTGCATGCCTCATCTCCCAACGATGATTCATGCGCGTCATGGGGAAAATCCACCGGCGGTCGCCTAAGGGTCCATAAAGTTTCCACATCTCCCAACCGGTATACATCCTCTTGAGCCCAAACCGATACGCGGTTCAGCGAAAAAATGAACACCAGGCCGAAAAAAAGGAAAAGGAAAAACGAATATTTCCGTACGGGAACCACTACCACTCACCCCCCTGAACCATCGGCCCAAACTCACTACCCAGTGATGCCCGGGTAAAGAAAAATAGTATCATGTGAAACAGGCGAGAAAATGGAAACACCAACAAAAGGATATCTCCGCTGATTACATGAAGCACCAACAGAGGATGATAGGGCCCCAGTTGGTGATAGGCTAAAAAAGCGCTGAGAAAACAGATCAAAATTAAAAACAAAAGCAATATATCGATCGGTCGGGTCACCTGGTTAACCTGAGGTACCGTTAAACGGCGGATAAAAAAAAAGA
>CAYSUA010000166.1:0-10737 GCA_964433795.1 uncultured Desulfobacteraceae bacterium
TCCCTTGTTGTCCAAGGACGTGAGGTCACGGGGGTGCCCCTTGCCGTCAACGGAGTTTTCGGTAACATGGGGGTTGCCGGTGCAGCACTTATTGCGGGGTTTATGATCGATCAAACGGGCTGGCGCTCTGCCTTTGTCTGGCCCGGGATTGTATCCGTTGCAACCGGGATCGCCTATGCAGGGTTTCTGTACATGGGCCGGGACTCAGGCACCGAGAAAACCCGGGACGGTGGGGTAGCCCAGAAAACTCCCGGCACGCTGTCCTTGGAGCGGCGCCTTATCGGCCGCGTGTTCGCTATCATCTTCTTTTCCACCGCAATCGGAGGACTCATTTTTCAAAGCACAACGTTCGCACTACCCAAAATGTTGGATGAACGACTAACCGAACTGGCGATATCTGCGACAGTGCTCGGATGGTATACTTTCATCGTATTCGCCTTCGCTGCCGTGGGGCAGCTTATTGTCGGATACCTGGTGGATCGCTATTCTGTTCGAGCCGTGTTTTCGTTCGTGGCTGCGCTTCAGGCTGTTTTCTTCGGGCTAATGCCGGGGCTCAGCGGCTTTAGCGCCCTTGCGGTCGCTATGGCATTCATGCTCGTTGTGTTCGGTCAGATTCCCATCAACGATGTGTTGATCAGCCGTATTACACAGAGCGAGTGGCGAAGCCGTGTCTATGCGTTTCGCTATATCGTGACCTTCTCGGTTTCGGCCTCCTCAGTGCCCCTCATCGCATGGTTACATGCCCGCTGGGGATTCGACAGCCTGTTTGTCATACTCTCTATTGCAGCAGCCTGTATTCTATGCGCGGTTCTACTGCTGCCCCGTGCCGTCTCAGCGCAGACATCCAAATAGAACCGGGTTAAGCGGTTCAGCGTTCAGGGTTGAAAAATCCTTTCCAAGAATATTTGAAATTTTGAATATCGAATATAACCTTTGAACCCTGAACCCTGAACCCAGAACGCTGAACACAGAACTCTGAACCCTGAACTCTGAACCCTGAACTCTGAACCCTGAACCCAGAACCCGGAACCGATCGGTTAAGCTACAAAGATGATTGACTAAGCGTACTCGTGCGGTTAATGTGTCGCGCATGTCCGCTATTGAAACCACTGCGATAAAAGCTGGCGAAAGCAGAACACACCGCATCTTTTTTGGCTGGTACGTTGTGGCCGCCGGTATGATGATCCAGGCGTTCGGATACGGTTCACGTTACTCCTTTTCCGTCTTCTTTCCGACCCTGCTTAATGAGTTTGGTTGGCCCCGGGACATGGGGGCTTCCATTCTGTCTACTCACCTGTTGTTTTATGGACTGACAGCCCCTTTTGCCGGCGGGGTGGTGGATCGGTTCGGATCACGCAAGACCATGTTTTCCGGCATGGTATTGCTGACCCTCGGCCTGATCCTGTCCCACTGGGGCCAGAAGCCATGGCATTTTTACATGACCTTCGGCGTACTGGCCGGTATCGGGCTCTGTCTTTTGGGGGCGGTTCCTCTGACCGTAATCGTCCGCAACTGGTTCGAAAGGCGACGGGGCATTGCCCTGGCACTGGTATTTTTCGGTACCGGGGCGGCGTACGCCTGCTATCCGGCTGTTGCCTGGCTGATCGACACATTGGGGTGGCGCCGGGCATATGCTGTTGAAGGATTGATCATAACCGCTGTGTTCGCACCCATTATATACTTTGTCCTGTTTAATCATCCTCGGGAAAAGGGGTTGGCCCGGGACGGTCTGCTGCAGGGAAAGAATAGAGCAGTCATAATCGATAGGGAACGGCGAAGGGTGGTTGACAAAAGTTGGGCAGCTATAGAATGGACACTTCCCCGTGCATTTAAGACCTATCGCTTCTGGCTGTTGTGTTTTATCACGTTCTCTCTCTGGGGGGTGTGCAATCATATTATCGTCACCCATCAGATTGCATTTGCAATCGATGTCGGCTTCGATCGGTTCTATGCCTCGACCGTGCTCTCATTGGGCGGTTGGATGTTTTGTATCGGGGCCCTAACCAGCATGATATCCGACCGGATCGGCCGCGAGCAGGCCTTTACTGTGGGCATAGCGGCTGTGTTTTCATCGATCGTTTTCCTTCTGATGATAAAAGACGCCAGCCGACCGTGGATGCTCTATTATTTTTCTGTTTTTTTCGGTTTAGGTTCCGGGATATGTTCTCCCCTGGTTGCTTCAGCGGTAACCGACATCTTTCAGGGCCCCAGGGTGGGCGCAACGGTCGGTTTCATATGGTTTTGCTTTGCCATCGGCGGTGCTCTTGGACCTTGGTTCGGGGGATTGTTGTTCGAGTTGACCGGAAACTATCAAGCGGCTTTTATCATTGCCGGTGTACTGTGTGGTTGGGCCGGAGTAGCATTCTGGCTGGTTGCTCCCGGGGAGGTGAGATTGGTGCCCGGAAAGGTTAGGCTCGAAAAAGAGGAATTAAAAACTGATTAAACCGTCTCAATTCAATTTGCCCATTTCTTCGGAATTCGTAAACTTTAGGCACTTCAAACTTTAGTTCACTTTAAACTTTCACACAGAATGATAAAACCAAATATAATACGTAACCGTATTTAAGAATACGTATACTAAGTAAGTATAAAAGATGCAGATGATAAAGAACATATTTTATGGATGGTGGATTGTTTTAGCCTGCTTTTTCATCGCCTTTTATGTGGCCGGCGTTATTTTTTACGGTTTCACTGCATTTATCGATCCTCTGGTAGCAGAATTCGGGTGGAGTTATGCCCAGATTTCCTTTGCCGCCAGCCTTCGCGGTCTGGAGATGGGAATAATGGCCCCGCTTGTCGGTTTTCTCGTGGATCGATTCGGATCAAGGCGGCTGCTTACATCCGGTATCATCATTCTTGGATTCGGGATCATACTTCTTGGATATACGCGATCCTTATTCATGTTCTACAGTTCATTTGTCCTCATGGCCTTCGGTGCCGGTGGATGCACCAGTGTAGTGACATTGACGGCCATTGCAAATTGGTTTGATAAAAATGTGGGGAAGGCTATGGGGGTGATGGTCTCGGGATTCGGTGCAAGCGGATTACTCATACCGGTTATCGTATGGCTGATTGGTGTTTATGGTTGGCGAACCTCTGTGATTATGCTCGGCATAGGAGCATGGCTTCTTTTATTGCCTCTATCTGCCATCATCCGAGACAAGCCGGAAGATTACGGGTATGTTCCGGACGGAGTAAAACAGGACGAAAAAGCAAAGATAAAACGCGAAGATTCCGAAAGTATACAATTAGAATTTCGAGACGTTTTAAGAGAAAGAACCTTCTGGTATGTCAATACTACGGAAGTCATCCGGTTAATGGCGTTGTCAACCGTTGTAACTCATATCATGCCGTATTTAAGCACAATGGGCTTTTCTAGAACCGTCGCCGGGTTTGTGACTGCCGGTATTTCCTTCTTCAGTATTGCCGGCCGGTTCGGGTTCGGCTGGCTTGGGGATATGGTGCAGAAAAAATATATTATGGCGATTGCATACGGCCTCATGGGGCTTGGTATGCTTTCCCTCGGTTTTGTGGACATCAAAGGATTTATTTATGCGTTTCTTTTCCTTTTTTCTAATGGGTTTGGCGGGCTGGCTGTCTTGAGGAGTGCCATATTGAGAGAGTACTATGGCCGGAATTTTTTCGGCAAACTGATGGGGATCATGATGGGCTGTGGTGCCGTAGGCGGAATCGTCGGCCCGACTGCTGCCGGCTGGGTATTTGATAGGATGGGAACCTACCATTTTGTATGGTTGACGCTCAGTATGTTTATCGGTATGGCGGTGTTTTTAATACTGGGGGTTGAGTCGAAAAAGAAAAGACCGGCGTGACGTAATATAAAAGTCCTTTTCCAACCTTGAACCCTGAACGCTGAACTACTTAACCTAGGTATCATTATCAAGCCATACAAGCAAAGGAGGACCGTAATGAAAAAATCAGTTTTGTTGTTGGCAATCGCTATTGCTACTATTGCCTGCCTGACTGTGGTTCCGGCTTGGGCGGGCAATGTAAAGATTACCGCTTTGGGCACTCATGATGGTGAATTCTGCCGTAGAGACCGGGCCATTCTGTTTGAGGATCCCAATGGGACGACGCTCCTCTTTGATGCCGGGCGGACTGTTTTGGGGCCATCCGATCCCAGGCTGGGGAAGGTGGATGTGGTCCTGCTGAGCAGCGTGCACTCGGATCACATCGGGGATAAAGTTCAGCCCGCCCTCAATGCCGGTACCTGTGCCAAACCCGACACATCGGTGTCCATGATGCCGAATTCAAACACCGCTGAGATCGCCGCCAAAAAGAAATCCAAGGTCGTTGTGGGCGGTCAGATGCATTCTTTTATGCAAAAGAAGGTCATTGCCGCAGGCGGGTCGAAGAAGCAAGTGGCTATTATTCGGTTTGGCGGCAAGAGAAAAATAGGGGGCGTGAAAATAGCTTTAGTTCAAGCTATCCACAGCAACGGCTTATCTCCTGCTTTCTTAAACAAAGCAATGGCGGATGCCATGAAACCAGACGGCCTTTCTGCATATGTCGGCCCGGATAACGGTTATATCCTCACCTTTACCAATGGGCTCGTTGTTTACATCTCCGCAGACACGGGTCACACGTCGGACATGGAAACCATCGTACGTCGCTATTACAAAGCCGAACTCGCCATCATGGCTATCGGTGATGTTTATTCCATGGGCCCGGAGGAGGCTGCCTGGGCGGTCAATGAATTGATCAAGCCAAAAGCGGTCATCCCGACACACGCCAATGAGGTGTCCACCGAAGGCGGCAAAGTTAAGCCGGGAAGCAAGGCGGAGAAATTCATGAAACTTGTCCAAAAAAGCATACCTGTCCATCTTCCGTTAAGCGGCAAGACCATGGAGTTCGACGGGGATGCCAAGTGCGTATCCGGCTGCAATTAAAGCAATAGACGCTTACGGCATTTTTTGATTGTGTCATACTCGTAAAACCAAGTTTTAAAGGCATTTGTGGAAAGATTGTCTGGAAAATAGGCTAACTTAAAAGGTTTTAGGGCTAAACAACTTGCAAATATTTTTTTAGAGGTGTAAGTAATAAAAATTGAGGTTATTATAAACAGATTAAGGGGGATAACTAATGACGAAAGCAGAATTGATCGAAAAAATGGCTAAGGACGCAAAGATTTCAAAAGCTGCGGCTGGCGAAGCTTTGAATTCATTCATGGGCAACGTGACCCAAGCACTGAAGAAAAAAAACGGCAAGGTGACTTTGGTCGGTTTCGGGACTTTTAAGAAAGTTTACCGAAAAACCCGCAAAGGCCGAAATCCTCAGACCGGTCAACAGATTAAGATTAAAGGTAGAAATACGGTAACTTTCAAGGCGGGAAAAACGCTCAAAGACACAATTTAAACTCTCGACTATCATTTAGGCAGTTAATCAGATTGTGCAGTTCCCTGATTAACTGCCTTTTTTATGTGGGAAGTACTAAGCTGAAAGTTGTGCCTTTCCCCTTCCCTTCGCTGTGTGCCCAGATTTGGCCCCCGTGAAGCTCCACGAGTCTTTTCGTTAAAGATAATCCCAAACCAGTTCCCTGGTGCTTCAGATTGCCGGAGCTTTGCGCCTGCTCAAACGGATTGAAGACTTTGTCGGTTTCTCCCGGTTCAAGGCCGATACCGGTATCGACGACAGACAACTCAAGGTAGGATTTTGCTTCTTTGTCACCGGCTCCATTCGACGGCAATTCGATTTTCCTGCCATTCCTGGCAACCACATAACCGTTATCAGAGGCTACGGGATGAGCCGTGAGAGTGATGGAACCGCCTTCACCGGTGAACTTGGCCGCATTGGAAAGGAGGTTGTAGATGACCTGTTTCAGCTTGCGTTCATCGGCTGTAATCATGTCCGGAATTTCACCAAAATCGGTGAGGAGCTTGACTCCGTTTTTCATGACCTTTTCTTTAATCATAACGAGACTGTTTTCGAGAAGACCCTTGATATTTAATTCAGCAGGTTCGAGTTCCAGTTTGCCGGCTTCGACTTTCGAAAGATCTAAAATGTCATTTATCAGCGATAGCAGGTGGTTGCTGCTCTTTAGTACGTCACCGAGGAATTCACCCTGGGTTTCATTGATATCTCCCAATTGCCCGTCGGCCATCAGCTGGGAAAATCCGATGATATGATTTAATGGGGTTCGAAGCTCATGACTCATGTTTGCCAAGAATTCGCTTTTTGCAGAGTTTGCCAGGTCGGCAACTTTTTTCGCCTTAAACAGCTCTACTTCAATACGCTTTCTTTCTGAAACTTCGGTTTGCAAATTGGCATTCGTATGTTTCAACTCACGAGTCCGTTCATCAACACGAATTTCCAATTCATCATGAGAGGCCTTTAGGGCGGTTTCACTGTCCTGTAATTTTTGAAAAGTCAAAGCATTGAAAATACCCTTTGCCATCTGGGATGCAATGGCTTGAAGCAGGCTCTGGTCACTCTGAGTGATTGATTTTCGTGAAGGATCGATTTCCACCGACAATAATCCCAATGATTCATTTTCGTAAATAATCGGGACGCAAATGAGCGATTTTGAATTTCCCCCTTTCTGAACGGTTAACGTGTCCTCATGGTTTTCGGTTTGGGCATTTGCCATGCCGTTGACGACAATTGTTTTTTTCGTATGAAACGTTTTTGCAAAGATCTTGGTGTCGGTTTGATCGTGGATGGGATACATCAAAGATTGGTTTTTTTCACTTTTCTCAGCACTGAAACCATAGTCTCCGGCATATAAAAGATGGTCTTTTTCCCTGTTGGCCAGCAGAATGAAACCTCTGTCGAAATCGAGCATTTTCTTCATCTCGATTAGAACCGTATCGACAAGTAACTGGATATTGAGCACCGACGAGGTGGCTCTTCCAATATCGACAATCGTGCTTAGAGCCTTGAATTGCTCACCGATCTGCAATGACATTTCATTGAAAGAAGCTGCAAGCTCTTCGATTTCATCGCCGGTCTTGACTTCCACCATCGTTTCGAAGTCGCCTATAAGAATTCGATTCGTCCCTTCTTTCAGGGATTCCAGCGGCCCCATGGTTTTTCGGATGTAAGTGATACTCAGGAGCAAAACCACACCAAAAGACATGAGTACAAATAAAGAGAATAACAGTTTAAAATTTCGAATAGGGGTTAATATCGATTTTTCTGATTGACATAAGATAACTGTCCATTTGGGCTCAAAGAATTTTGCCTTGAGAAATAGATCCCAGTAGTTGGCCAAATGGGTTTCATTTTCATATTCCCATCGGAATTTTTTGGATGAGGATTTTTTCCGTATACCCTTGAATTGCCTGGAAAACAACTCAGGCTGATTCAGTGTAGAGATCAGGAGATGATTTGAAGAATCCAAAACACTCAATTCGGTGGATGCCGGAAGCATCTCTTCTTCATTGATTCCCCAGAGGTAAGAGGCGTTTATTTCGCCTATCAGATAACTCGATATCTCCTGGTTTCCATCTAATGGAGAAAGCAGAAAAATACGAGACGGTTGATTGTTACGGTGCTGAGTCTTTACAACGCCTTTCCCCGATTGTATGGCCCTCGACTCCTCTGGTGTGAGTGCCGGGAGATCGAAAAAATTTCCAAATATGCTTATTGGATTTGTCGGATCCAAAACGAGCATGATCGAATCATACTTCAAGTCGCTCGCGTCTCCCACATTTTCGTAAATTTGGGAAAAATCATTCTCTGTCTCTGATTTCAGATTTGATGCCAGAATTTTCAACTCGGCATCAAGGAAAAGCAATTTTTCATAAATGGACATGCCATAGGTCTTGGTGGCTTTTCGGAGACGCTGATAAGCCTGGTCATTCAACTCTCCGGAGACGTGGCTGAAAGCCAGAATGGAAAGGACAATAATCGGAATCAGGGCGCAGCATACGAACATGCCAAAAACTCGCAGGCCCAATTTGCTCCGGAATAATTTTGTATCAATCATTGACATTCTAAATACTAAAACTGTCTTGAGTTCAATATTTAGTGTCCGTCCACAAATGAGGGATTTTGCGTGAGTTCAAGGCGGGCGTCAGATTTGAACCGCAGGAATAGCGTGCTATTTTGAGGATTCAAATCGCGGCGCCCAACGCCGAAATCACGTAAAAGAGCCATTTGTGGATGGGCACTAGTTATGAGCCGACATAAATGGCCGTTCATTCTTTATAAGCAAAAATACTGCCAATTCATCCGAAGCGACAGATAATTTTATCCGTTATTATTTTGAGTAAATATAGTGAGTTACAGCGCCGAGGGTAAAAGGGGCAAATCTTGTATCCCGTTGGTTGGAGGCTAAGGTGTCAAAATCATCTGGAATGCCAAATTATGGACAGATGTTACTAGAAAATCTACGGGTCTATAAGCCAAAAGAAGGTTGATCAATTATTTTATATTCCTTCGGCACGGATTACAACGGCGATGGATCGGACAATAATGGATATATCCAGAAGCAACAACCTGAAGCAGGAAATCTGCTTAATCTTATCATAATACTGTCGATCCAACTCAACTCCTTCCAGTACGAACTGCATGTAGTCGTCAAGAGCCCGGTAATCTTTATTGAGCTGATAGTATCCGGTGAGGCCGCTCATTAACTCATCCTTAAACGTGTAGTCCACACCCTGTCCCTTAATGGTCACTTTCCCCTCGGCATCCGGCAAGTTGCGGATGTCGCTGAGGGAAAAGGGTCGAGGACCCACGAAGGTCATATCGCCTTTCAGGATGTTCATGAACTGAGGGAGTTCATCCAGATAGAATTTTTTAATAAACGCACCGAATCGGGTCTTAACGGTACCGCCGTCTTCAACATGGTATTCAGGGTGCTTTTCAAATCGGATTTTTTCTTCGGGCGTCAAGTTGGGCAGAATGCGATGGATGATGTTTTGAGACAACCGCTGGTTTCTCAGGTGTGAGATGCGGGATATCCTGAATTTATAGATGAGAAACAACCGGCCCCGGGTTTTGCGAAAATTGCGATGAAAAATCGGTCCGCGATCTTCCGGGAAAAAAATCATGGAGACGGCACAACCGGCACAGAGGCAGAGCAAAGCCGGGGAGAGAAAGATCAAAATGGGAATTACCAGACTGAGGTCGAGGATCCGCTTGCAGAAATATGATACGTTTTTCAACGCTTACACCTGTGCTGCCATGGTTTCAAACCGGGTTTTATAAAAAAGGCTGTTTTCAAGATCGGCTACCCGGGTCGATATCCCTGTTTAATCGTTTGGCAATGGTTCGAGCGGCTAATATGCCGCTGGCTGAAGCCTGGAGCAATCCCCGGGTAATACCGGCGCCGTCTCCGATAGCAAAGAGGTTTTCCACTTCGGTTTCAAGGTCGGAAGATACCTGAATACGGTTGGAGTAAAACTTAACTTCAACTCCGTATAACAGCGTATGGCGCGAAAAGGTACCCGGGGCAAGTTTCTCCAGAGCCTCCAGCATTTCAATAATGCTTTTAAGGTGGCGGTAGGGAAACACATAGCTTAAATCTCCCGGAGTCGCTTCCTTCAACGTGGGACGGGTCAATCCCCGGTTGATGCGTGCGGCGGTGCTGCGCCGGCCGGCCAGCAAATCTCCCAATCGCTGTATGATGGCGCCTTTTCCGAGGAGGTTGGCCAGTCTTGCGATATAGCGTCCGTAGGCAATGGGATCGTCAAAGGGTTCGGTGAACGCACTGCTCACCAGGATTGCGAAATTGGTGTTGTCGCTTTTTTTCTCCGCATAGCTGTGGCCGTTTACCGTAATCAACCCGTTGCTCTTTTCTGAAACCACTTCTCCATAGGGATTCATGCAGAAGGTGCGGACCTTGTCATCAAAAGACTTGGAGTAGTAAATGAGTTTTGATTCGTAGACGGTATCGGTAATTTCTTTTAACACCGGAGCCGGCAATTCCACGCGAACGCCTATATCTACGGGACGTACCTCTGTATTCAACCCGAGGGATTCAGCTTCCTTCTTCATCCAGCTGGCACCGGATCGGCCGGGAGCCACCACAACAAACCGGCCGGAGATGGTTTCACCATTTACCAATCGAATCCCGCTAATTTTTCCGTTTTCAGCCAGCAGGTTTTCAACCCGAGAATCGGTTCGCATATCGACCCGACCGGAAAGGGACTGACACAGGCTTGTTAGGACATCCCAGCAGATATCGGTTCCGATGTGACGCACCCGCATGGGAATCAGTTCGAGATCGGCGAGTCGGGCTCGATCCGATAGTTCCTCGATTTTGGGAGAAATATCTCCATAGACATGGCCCGGTGCCCCGTGTGACACATAGATTTTATCAGCAGCGTTCAGCAGTTGATATAATGTTTTTTGCGGGACAAAATCCGCCAAAATACCCCCGACTTCAGTCGATATGATCAATTTCCCGTCGCTGTATGCACCGGCGCCACCCCAGCCACACAGCATATCTCTTGAGCGCTTGCGCTTGCTTAACTCTCTTCCTTGTTCCAGCAGAAGCACGGATCGGCAACCGGAATCCGCAAGGGTCAATGCCGTGAAGATCCCGGCAGGTCCTGCTCCCACCACAATCGCGTCATATTCCATTTTTCTTCTCCCCGTTTTTTAATTGAAAATTGAATATTGACAATTGAAGATTGAATTTAGGAAACTTCTCATCTTCACGGAACGCTTTGTTTCATTATTCCATTATGTGATTATGCATTAAGCTCAAATTGCTAACAGGCATAGGCTTTGGAGGTGAGCCGATTCGTGCGCGTGTGACTGTCTGAGTGT
>CAYSUA010000167.1:0-10728 GCA_964433795.1 uncultured Desulfobacteraceae bacterium
TTGAAGATTTGGTTACGGCAAACCAATGGGAACGGTTTCTTATAAAAGAGATTTTCACTATATCGATACGTTACAGTGTAAACCATCGCTTAGAGCGCCAATGACATTCGGCAAACTACCCGATCCTCATTCCGAATAAAACTCTGACCCACTTTATTCTTTTAACAATCAGGTCATAAATAATTATCGACCCAGCAAAAGCACAAAAAGTTACCAAAGTCAGCGCAGGCAGTATAGGCAATGAAAGTTTGATGATAAAGAACGTTGCAATAACAATCACGGTCTGATGAAGTATATAAATCGGAAGGACCGCTTCATTTGAGTATACGAGAAACCTGTTTGTGAAATTTAAAAACATGGCCCCTATACTTAACAGGGCAACCAACCAAAACCAGCAACTGAACCCCCATATAATCCTGTAAAACAATTCCAATACCCCAAAGACAGGCTTGGATAGCCCTAATTTCACCCCGACAGGATAAAACAAGAGCAGCACTAATGAGGTTACAATGCTTAGGATTATAGCTTTGTTTCCATGACGCTGAATCAACAACTGGTATTTTTGATCCGATACAAGGACAAACCCATAAACGAAAATGGTGAAGTAAAAAGCAAAATTCGCCCAGTCGTTTATCAGGTTCTGGTTACCATTGGGCCAATAAGGCCTGAGCACCGCCTCAAATATTGCCAGTGGAATCGCCGGAGCAAACAGGCTCCATCTGCCGTCCATGGAATCCATAAGCCGTTTTAAAAAAGCAGGTTTTCGATCTAGCAAATATCTTTTAAAAATCGGTAAAGCGAGTAGTGAAAAAACAAAAAGGTAAGCCAAAAACCAAAGATGATGCCAACTCAAATTCCCTTCGGGATATGACCCGTTGAACGCTTCAAGGTAAAAACTGAAATATGAACCTTCAAATTGGCCTCTGAAAATTCTTTCAATGTATACCTGGGGAGGTATTATAACCGCCATACCAAAAACCAGTGGGATGAAAAGCCGCTTGACTCTTTCCTTGGCAAACGATCTTTCAGGACGCAGAGACAGGGCGAACCAGGCCGCAGATCCGGATAAAAGGAAAAACAGCGGCATGTGCCAGATATTGATAAATTGGAGTATGTTGGTAATAAGACCAGAAACGGTTGCGTTTTTAATATGCCATCCCCATTCAACAAAAGGCCGGGCTGAATGAAAACACAGTAAAATCAAAACCGCGAAAACACGAAGCCAATCAAGATCATACCGGCGTGCTGATTTTGTGACTGACGCTGAAGGAGGTAGTTTTTCGGTTTGATTGAGCATTTATATATAACCGTTTATTAGAATCAACAAATCAAGAGCTATCACGAGTAGTCAAAATTCAAGGATACTTGCATTATGCCTGAATCCAATCACAATCAAGCATGTCAATGGCATCCTACATTCAATCAATCTATCAAATGGAAATCAACAGGTTTATCGAAATCTCATAAATTGACGAACCTGACATATATAATAGATGAACTCGTCAAAATGTTGTACTGAGCGTCATCAAAAATACACAAATATCCATATTCAGTTTACTAAAGTATCCCGTAAGTCACCGTAACTATATTAATTCCTGCTTTCTATTCATGATTAGAAATAGTTTGCACGGTTATTGCATTTCCATTCAATCGGCCATTTCTCACACATTTTAAAGATTATGTTATTTACCATTGGCATTCTTGTTCGCATTGCCGCTGAAGGCCGCTGTTGCCCGGGCATAGACCCGAAAGTACGGAGGAAAAGCTTTGAAACTCAAAACGAAAGTACTATCCTTGCTTTTCGCTGTTTTCGCCCTGTATTGTGTTACCGACTATGCGATCCAAAAAACAGTCGTGTACCCGAGCTTCCTTGCCCTTGAGCGTGATGAGGCGGTGAAGGATCTCGAACGTGCCCGAGGGGCAATCGCACGAGAGAATGAACATCTTGACCTTCTGTGTTATGACTGGGCGGCCTGGGACGCCACTTATAAGTATATCGAGGACCACAATGAGGAGTACGTCAGCGAGAACCTAATACTGACATCGTTCACCGAGACCAAACTCAATCTCATCTACTTCATCGACCTAAAGGGTGAGGTCGTCTGGGGCGAGATCCGCGATCTGGACACCGAAGAGATTATTCAGCTCGAGATGTTTCCGCCGAACAGATTCCCTGAAAATCATCGCTTGCTCAGGCACGAGTCCGTAAAAAGCCACTTCGACGGTCTGGTGATGACCGACAGCGGCCCGATGCTGATCAGTTCGAGGCCCATCATAACCAGCGAGAGCAAGGGGCCGATCCGCGGGACAGTCCTGACGGGTCGACTTCTGACCCAGGATATTGTCGAGATTCTCAGGGAACAGACACGGGTTGATTTTCAGATCTGGCCCATGGACAGTGAGGCGGTTCCGTCCGAAGACCGGTTGGCCTCGGGCGGCATTTCGCCGACCACCGATCCTTTTGTGCAGGAGCGTAGCGACGATCTGCTTGCTGTCTACTCGACATATCCGGACATCAATGACAACCCAGGACTGTTAATGCGTGCGAATGTCTCGCGAGACATCTCGGCCAGAGGCGCAGTTGCGATGCGTGCTGCGGTTCTCTCGGTGATCGCCGCCGGCGTCATTATACTGCTGATACTCGTCTTTACCATTCAGCGGATAGTGGTCGGTCCGATTTCACGGTTGACCGAGCACGCGACGACAATCGGCACCAGCAGCGATCTTACCTCGGTAATCAATCTGCAGCGCAAAGACGAGATCGGCACACTCGCAAACGAGTTCGATGATATGGTGAAAAAGCTCTCCGACTCTCGAAGTCGGCTCATGCAACTCTCCCGAGATGCCGGGATGGCGGACGTTGCTGTCGGTGTGCTCCACAACGTCGGAAACGTAATGAACAGCATAAACGTGTCAACGTCCTGCGTCACGGAGAAGGTCCGCAAATCCAGGCTTGCCGGATTGAGCAAATTGGCCGACCTGATGCGTCAGCACACCGACGATATCGGCGAGTTCATCACAAAGGACGAACACGGCAAGCAACTACCAGCCTATCTTTTAGAGCTTTCGGACCACTGGAAGCGTGAGCAGGATGAGTTGCTCGGTGAACTCGGATCACTGGCCAAGAACCTCGAGCACGTCAAATCGATCATCCAGGCTCAGCAATCCTACACACAGGTCTCGGTTGTGAAGGAAATGACGTCTTTGACACAGTTGGCAGACAATGCGCTCACGATGGTTAGCCCTGAATTCGAGCGGTATGAGATTACGGTCAATCGCGAGATCGCAGATCTGCCATCGGTCCCCATGGACCGAGCCAAGGTGGTGCAGATCCTGATCAATCTGCTGACAAACGCCAAAAAGGCGCTCACATCGCGACCAGTGGACGATCGGCGGGTAACACTGCGAGCCCGTGCGGCGGGTGAGGACCGGGTTTCCCTTGAGGTCATCGACAACGGGATCGGTATCCTGCCGGAGAACACAGCAAAGATCTTCGCCGACGGCTTCACAACAGATAAAAACAGTCGTGGGATCGGCCTGCACTATGCCGCTTTGGCCGCCAAGGAGATGGGCTGTTCGCTTACGGTCCATAGCGATGGGCCGGGCAGGGGTGCGACCTTCTCGCTCGAACTGCCGTTAGAAACCGCGGCCCGTAGTGACACGATATGAGTGAAGATACCAGACCAAACCAGCGAATTCTCGTGATCGACGACAACGAGTCGATCCACGAGGATTTCCGGAAAATCCTTTGTGGGGAAACTGCCGGTGATTCTGAGCTCGATCTGGCAGAAGCCGCGTTGTTTGGAGGCGATGCGCTCTCCGCGACATCCGATGGAGGTTTCGACGTTGACTTTGCCCTCCAAGGGCAGCAAGGATACGAAAAACTCCTGGAAGTTGCCGAGGCCGGCAAGCCATATGCAATGAGTTTCGTTGACATGCGGATGCCGCCGGGTTGGGACGGCCTCGAAACAATCGAACGTCTTTGGGAGGTGGCCCCTGAACTGCATGTGGTCGTCTGCACCGCGTTTGCCGACTACTCGTGGGAGGATGTCGTTCTGCGTCTCGGCCGGTCCGACAAGCTGCTGCTTCTCAAGAAACCTTTCGATAATGCGGAGGTCTGGCAACTCGCGTGCGCACTGACCGAAAAGTGGAACCTGACTCGGGAGCATCGACGCGAGCTGACCGCGCAGCAAAAGCTGACTGTAGAACTCCGAAAGGAAGTTCAAGAGCGCAAGGCCGCAGAGGACCGTTTGCGCCGCAATGCGTTCCATGATGTCTTGACCGGACTTCCCAACCGCTCTCATTTAATCGAGTGTCTTCAGGCTTGTATTGATCGCGGCAAAAGACAGGAAAATTACCTGTTCGGGTTGCTTTTCCTCGATCTCGACAACTTTAAACTGATCAATGATAGTCTAGGGCATGAACACGGAGATGCGCTGCTGGTCGAGATGGCGACGCGCCTGAACAAATGCGTGCGTTCAATCGACACGGTGAGTCGTTATGATGAGCAGACGACTTCCCGGCTCGGCGGTGATGAGTACGTCGTCTTACTCGACGGTATCTGCAAACCGAGCGACACGGTGTTGGTCGCTGAGCGCATACTTGAGCACCTGGCGCCCGTGTTCGGAATCGATGGACACGATCTTTTGGTGACCGCCAGCATCGGAATAGCCGTAAGCGATCATGGCTACGACAAGGCCGCGGACGTACTCCGCGACGCCGACACCGCCATGTACCGGGCCAAGGCTGCCGGGAAGGCGCGGTATGCAATGTTCGATCAAGCGATGCATGCTACCGTACGAGCCCGCATGCAATTGGAAAACGATCTTCGTCGGGCCATTGAACGGAAGGAATTCGAACTATACTATCAACCTATCGTGGAGATTCCATCCGGCTCGCTTCAAGGATTCGAAGCGCTGATCCGCTGGAACCATCCTGACAACCTTGTTTTTCCAGACCAGTTTATTCCCTTGGCGGAGGAAACCGGGCTGATTGTCCCCATCGGCAGATGGGTCCTGGAAGCAGCCTGCCGGCAGTTGAAAAAGTGGTCTGTCGATCGTCCTCAGGCACAGCCACTGCAGATGAGCGTCAATGTTTCCAGGCGTCAGTTTCTCGATGGAAGTTTTTCAACGGAGGTCGGCAGAGTCTTGGCCGAGACCGGTGTGTCCGCGCAGCAGTTGAACGTGGAGATTACCGAGAGCATGATTCTCGAGGACGGTGAGGTGGTTTCCGACCAGCTGAAGCTCATCAAGGAGTTGGGTGTGGGGCTGCACCTGGACGATTTTGGTACGGGATATTCATCGCTGAGCTGTTTGCACCAGTTACCCATCGATGTCGTTAAAATCGACCGTGCCTTTACGGCGACGATGGATAGCAACCGCGATTGCGTTGCGATTATGCAAGCAATCACCACATTGGCTCACAGTCTCAGGATGCAGGTGGTCGTTGAGGGAATTGAGACGCACGATCAGCTAAAACGGCTTGTTGCCTTAAAGTGTAGCTTTGGACAGGGTTACCTGTTTTCCAAGCCCGTCGCGGTCAAGGCGGCAGAGCAGTTCCTGGCGAACGTCGGCAAGTCGTAATTTGACCCCCCTGTTTTCAGGCCTCAAAATTGTATGTCAACCTGATTTCTGTTCACTACCCTCCAGAACAAAGCAAATCCCGAGGTCTTCTGCTACTTGTTGCACATTCCAAAATCAATATTTACCCTGACCCGAAATTCGACGGCTCGAAATGGAATTCTTACCCAAAACAGAGGTTGAACGCAGATATTCGCAGTCCATCGGCTATCAGCCTTGATTCTGAATTTGAGAAACATCTGCTATGGCTATCAAGCTGATACTTGGTTTCATTTAAGCTTTGAACTGTAATCGCAACACCTCGGGATCGGATTGAGATATATATCTATGGTCTATTAGAAATGGCTGCGGCTTAACCTGCTCAAATTATAGTGTTTTATCTCCGAACCGATCTAATAAAATAATCTTCAAATATTCCGCCTCCACTTTGCTGCCACCGGGGTGGGGGAAATCACCCCAAATAGGGGATTTCCCCCCCACTTGCTATAACTACTTGTTATTAAAATGAATTTATACGTTTTGGGATGATCACCCAGCTCGTCCCTGGGGTGATTCCCCCCACCCTAACGTCTATTTCTCGAACGGATTTTCATCAAGCCAAACTTTCCACGGAAAATTTTTTATAATGATTTCAATAGGTTTTAAAAGAATTTCGAGTGTTAATTCATCATTTATACATTGTGGCACGCATATTGATAAAGAAAGAACCAGACAAAATAAAAAATCCTAAATAGGAGGACATCATATGCAACCAGTCAATAACAATTCAAACGCTTCAGCAGCGAACGCAAATAATAATAACAATAATGCAGCAGCTGTGAAAGCAGTTAACGCTTCCAATAAGTCCAACAAGGACGGAAACAACACCAAGGTCCAGTCCAACGGCAACGCTTATAAGGTTTCCTTAACCAAAGGCGGCCGTAAAAAAAGCAGAGGAGCAAAGAGGCTCGCTGCTCAACAGGCAAACGATACGAAAAGAAACGAGCGAAAAGGAAAAAAATCACGCAGCGATGCGGCCGAAAAGGCCGGTCGAACCAAAAAAAGCCACGGGAGACAAGATCGGAATTCGGCTGATAAACAGATTCGAGTAAAGCTAACCGATAATAAAGAGCATCGTGTTCGGAACCTGTTCGATAAATTCACCGAAAAAAATGCCCAAACAATAAAGGCAACCGGTGGCAAAAAAACTGAAAAGGACTCCCCGGCCGTCGCTACCGACAAGAACATAAAACCCGACCAGGTTTCAGGAACTCCCGACAAGAAAGCACCGGCAGCCAGCAATCAAATCGTGATTACCGCTCCAAAAGGGCCGGCCTTAGGGTCCAAGGCCGAGGGTAATGGCAAAGTCTTCAATATCCCGAACCTGAAGAAAGATGACGGAGACACAGAGGATTCAAAAGAAGACAAAAAAGTCGGTAACATCCCGGATTTGTTTAAGGAAAAAGAAAATAACGGTAATGGTCAGATATTGGGTATCGGGAATAATGGCAAATCGAATGAACCTCCAGGCCTTCTGAAAAAAGATGACGATGATAAAGATAAAGGCCCGGTTGCTATTAGGAAATTAAAGAGCAAAAACAAAGGACCGGTCGGCGTAGAAAAAAAGGATGACAAAGCCGACAAGGTCAATGGCAAACCCGATACCGAAAAGGAAATCAAAGGCGCGTTGAGCAAGATGTGGGACCTTATAGAAGAATTGAGAGAGAAGAAGTCTTCAACGTCCAAGGAAGATTCAGCAGACGAGCAAAAAAATTACGGATTCGGTGCCGGCATGGTATCCTTGAATACCTCAAAGTCATTTCAAACATCATCGAAACCGACCTATGCCAGACCCGTAGGAGCCGCCAAGGGATCCGCCATACATATCAACGGCGGTTCCGATTCAAAATCGGATCGTTCCGATACCACAATCGTAAACAATGGGAGCCTTTCGTTAGGGCCATTAACTAACAGAGCCGGTGCGCTTTCGACTTACAGCCAAATCCAGGATTTAGGTTAATACGTAAACGTTTCCGCCAATAAACTAAAAGCCGCCACATCTCGATTAACTAAACCACCTAACCGTAAAGAGGGTTGTCAAATGACAACCCTTTTTCATTTGGATCAAGCATCTGTCAACGGATCCACATGCTCTATCTCTCCCACGACCAGCAGCCCTGCGGTCACCAGCATTCGCTCCACAGGATCCATGCCCGCTCGTTGCGCCAATAAGCTGATAGCGAGAGCCGGCTCATCTGTAATGAGTGCGTCTACACCCATACCGAACATGTTCGTCATACCGACTGTGTCATTGATCGTCCATACTTGCAGGGTTTTACCTTTACGGTGAACGCGGCGAATGAATCCGGGAGTGACCATCCTGGAATGAACAGCAAGAAAATCGGCGTTCGCACGGGTCAGATTCGTCAGCGCCGAAGCAGCGAGAAGTCCCACCTGCCAGTGGGGCCGCTTGAGTTTTACCTGATCCCCTGCCTCCGGCTTCAGGGACATGAACACGACCTTTTTTTCCATATGGAGATTCTCCACAATTTCCATAACGCGGTCGGCAAGAAGCGGATCCCAGGTGTAGTACTTTAACTCGATGTTGACCTTGATTTTATCCCTGCATTGCTCAAGTACGGCTTCAAGGGTGGGAATGCGCTGGTCTGAAAAGCTTGGATCGAACCAGCTGCCCACATCAATACGAGCGAGCTGAGCATAGGGTGTCTGGGAAACGACCAGGGGGGTTTTTCCAATCCTCATAAGATCCCGGTCGTGAACGACAACGACCCGGTCATCGGCTGTCCGCTGCACATCGATTTCCACCCAGTGCGCACCGTCGGCAATGGCCTGTTTAATGGCAGCCATAGTGTTTTCCGGAGCAGATCCGGAGGCGCCACGATGAGCGACAACCTCAGTTCTGTCTTCAATGTCTGCACGAGAAAGAAGGAACCATCCCGTTATTGCAGCCATGAAAAAAGATACAACAGCGCCGATGATAATCACCCGGCCGGAAACAGGAATTTTTCGATCGTGGCGGTATATTATGTCCTCTGTTTGTCTGTGGTTCAATCTCGCCTCACATGGATTCAGCATACCGTACAGGTGCACCACCAGCGCGCTGAATGAGGCAGTTGAGGCAATACTGACCAGGAATTGGCAGAGCGTAAGGCCCAGAAACAGCAGGCCGATAACCGGTACCAGAAATGCTGTGTGTCCGAGAAGGAAGGGGGCTGACAGCCGGCCTACCCAGATAAACACTGCAGCGCTCAAGCCGGAAGCGGTAAAAACGGTTACCCCCCATACCCCTATGCTCATGGCAATGGGAAGACCATGTTGTTTTGATTTCAAACGGCTTTCACGAAGTGCTTCAGAAGGTTTTTTAGCTTCAAACAACAGGATAGGCAGTGAAAAGACCACCCGAACAGTATATCGTATGAGGGTGATGGCAAGTCCAACGGCGATCAGTAAACCGCCGATTATAGCGAATTTGAATTCAGGGGGCCGGATCGTTAAGTAGTAGTTGATATCGTGTCCGGCCAACAGTACATAGTAGATAAGGCCTGCGAGAATTACAAACGGGGTGCTGTAAAAAAGAATACGAAACACAATCCGTAAGGCGAGTTCGAGGATCCCGACGGCCCGGGTAAAGGCATGCCTGACGGCACTCCACACCCTGTTCATAATACCCGTATCCTCTTTAAACAAAAGGACCATGAGGCACGCCTGTTCCAGTGCAATCAGGGTGAGGCTGCAGGCCGCAATGACCAGGAGGGTGAAAAAGCCGATGGGCTGAAGAAAAAAGGCCGCAATCTCTTCATTGGCAATGACAAGGCGTCCGCTTCCTGCAAAGAACAACCCTGCCAGTCCACTGACCAGAGGAGCGAGGATTGTGAATGCGATGATTCGATAGAATCCGGTGGTGAGAAACAGCGGCCAGAAAGACCGTCTCAGGATGTCGAAAATTTTGTTCACAGCAGCCAATAGGTCTTTTATCATTGCCATTGCAGCTGCAGTCCTTTAGGCTTGTTCATCTCTACGCTCGGAATTTTCCACCCTTTGTACCAGGTCCTCAAGCCGGGCCTTCATTGCCGCTTTGCCATGCGCGATCAATGTATCCCGCTGTTCCATATCCATAAGGCTGGTTTTTTCGATACCGGGTATTTCGATAGCGATGTCAGCCATTGACAGGGAATGAGCAATTCCCTCCCGGCTCATCAATTCCAGTAGATTCATGAGGGATTGATGTGGATGCGTCGGCTTTTCGAAAAATTGAGCAAATCCCAGACTGACACCGATCACGATGTCTGCACCCATTGCTTTTGCGATCTCCACAGGAACCTGGTCAACAATACCGCCATCCACAAGTCGAAGATCCTTTTCTTTAATAGTTTCAAAAATTACCGGAACGGCACTGCTCGCTCTTACCGCTGTCGCTATAGATGGGCAGTTGTCCACAATACGGGATCTCATGAACCGATTTGAGTGGGCGGTGATATAATGATCTATGGTCTTGCCCATGTCCGGGGATGTGAATACCACCCGTTCTTTTTTTCCGATTTCAGTAGCAACAACGGCCAGCTTTTTTTCGAGATCAACGAATGATTTTTTAGGATGGATCAGCCGATTGATCCAGTTTTCCAATCCTTTGGAACTCAGAAATCCGCTGCGGCTTTGATCAAATTCAACACCCATTTCGTCTTTTAGCCAGTTTTCGAGACCGCTTGGCAATAGAAGCCCGGTAAGATTGTGTAGACTGTCTCTTATGGATTGCGAAACATCAACCACCTCCCGCGACCATCCGATTTTTTCAGATTCTGTCTTTATGGTTTCGATGCTCAGACCGCTGGCATATAAGGCTCCCATGATGCTTCCGGTGCTGGTTCCGGCGATAAGTTGAGGCATCAACCGCTCATCTCCTGCCTCAGACAACGCTTCTAAAACCCCGATATGGGCGAATCCTCTGACTGCTCCACCACCAAAGGCAATGCCGATAGACGGAGTCTTTTTCTTTCTGGTTTCTTTATTCAATTAGGCGCTCTCCAATGTTTTTCGAATTTGACTTCTTCATCAGCAACTAGCGTACTGCTTCCGGCAAAGAACGATTAAAAGCTATGTAACCGTTCACAGGGCTGGTTAGTAAACCGCTATGTCAACCAAGCTAAATCAG
>CAYSUA010000168.1:0-10681 GCA_964433795.1 uncultured Desulfobacteraceae bacterium
CGCGGGTTACACCCACGGCCTTGCCGTATTTGAACTGTCAACCATTATATCTAACCACTTGACATAACATCCGGAACGCTTAAGATATGCGCTCATGGAAATGCCTGACGGATAACGTCTTGTTCTTCCAATGGACAACCAAGCTAAAGATGGAAAACATGAATAAAAACAGGGAATTTATATTGGAAATTGATGTTCGGTTCCGGGATCTGGACGCTCTTGGCCATGTCAACAATGCCGTCTATTTCACCTATTTTGAGGAAGGCCGGAAGAGCTTTTTCGATAATTTATACCCGGAACGTGATCTTTACGATTTCAGGTTTATCCTGGCGCATATCCGATGTGATTTCATCAAACAGGCGACACTGAAAGACCGTCTGTCATTGCACATGACGGTTGGTGATATCGGTCGGAAGAGTTTTAAAATGTATTATGAACTAACAGACCGAAACGATCATGAAATCGTATTTGCCAAATCCGAATCGGTTCAGGTCTGTTTCGATTACAAATCGAATGCAACGGTTCGGGTCTCAGATGAACTGCAGCAACAGTTATCAAAATATAAAGACAGTTAAAGGCAATTCCTGAAGCTGCCTAAAAAATTATAGATTCTGTAACTTATTTGAAAAGATTAGCTCTAAACGCTATAGTAACAAAAACGATCGATAGACAATGTGGAGGATTTTATGCCCATCTATGAATATCAATGTGAATGTTGTGAAAACTGCTTTGAAATAATCGTATTTTCAGGTGACGATGATAAACCGGCATGCCCCAAGTGCTGCAATACAAAGGTCAAACGGCTCATGAGCGCTTCAAATTGTATCGGCTTGTCGAGTGAAGGCGGCAGCTGTTCACCGGGCGCTCCCACCGGTTTTTCCTGAGCCAATTAACCTTGCACGGCAGTTTGCCGTGCACATGTTAAATAATCTGCGTTCACACGCCGCGCAAGCGCCGGCGTTGCGGGTCAGCGTCCAAAAAAGAGGAAATTCCTATACCATCAAATTAATCGCCTGCTAACCAATGACCTCTGAGAACTCCGGGTTCTTGCGTTGAGATTAAGCATATCTTCCTTTGCCAATAAGAAAAAATGATTATAGTTAAGAAAGTTTACTTTCAGACATATTAGCAGAAATTATGAGGAGGATCAGATGTGGGATTATACGGATAAGGTTAAAGATCATTTTTTGAATCCACGCAATGTCGGAGAAATAGAAAATGCAGACGGTGTGGGGGAGGTCGGATCTCTGGCCTGCGGGGATGCACTGAAACTCTTCCTTAAGCTGGATGAAGACAAGCGCATTAAGGATGCAAAATTTCAAACCTTTGGTTGTGCAAGTGCAATCGCCTCTTCTTCAGCATTAACGGAAATGATAAAGGGAATGACCCTGGATGAGGCTAAAAAAGTCACCAACGAAAATATTGCCGAATACCTCGGCGGGCTTCCCAAGGAAAAAATGCATTGTTCGGTTATGGGAAGAGATGCCCTGGAAAAAGCCATTTCCCACATTAAGGGTGAAGAAGAAAAACAGGTGGAAGGAGAAATCGTCTGTGAATGTTTTGGTGTCACGGATCGAGAAATTGAAAGGGCTGTCCGTGAAAACCATCTAACGAGCATTCAGGATGTAACGGATTATGTGAAAGCCGGCGGCGGATGTCAGAATTGCCATGAAAAAATTCAGGCGATCATCGATGACATTCTGGGTGTGGAAAGACCGGTTAAAAAAGAAACGCCAAAACTGACCAATATTCAAAAAATCCGATTGATAGAAGAGACCCTGGAGCGAGAAATAACCCCGGCTTTAAAGAAAGATGGCGGCGACATTGCACTCGTTGATGTGGATGGTGATCGGGTTCTGGTAAAGTTACGGGGAACCTGTGCAAGCTGCGCAAAATCGGAGTTAACGCTTAAGCATTATGTGGAATCTAAACTGCGCGAATTGGTTGCACCGGAATTAGATGTGGAGGAGGTTCAATAATGAACGTCATATACACTGATAATAATGCCACGACCCAGGTTGCACCCGAAGTCCTGGAAGAAATGCTTCCTTATTTCAGTAATGAGTATGGAAATCCGTCCAGCATCCATTCATTTGGCGGGAATGTGGGAAAGAAACTCGAAGAGGCAAGATCGAAGGTAGCCGCATTACTGGGTGCTTCTTCTGATGAGATCGTTTTAACAAGCTGCGGGACTGAAAGTGACAGCACCGCGATTTTGGCGGCATTAAATTCGAATCCTGAAAAAAAGCATATTGTTACTACCCGAGTGGAACACCCGGCAGTTAAAAACCTCTACGAGCATCTTTCCCGAAAAGGCTACCGTGAGACCTTCGTGCCTGTGGATAAAGACGGCAACCTCGACATGGACTACCTGTTGAAGAATCTTACCACCGATACCGCCATCGTGAGTATCATGTGGGCGAATAACGAAACCGGGGTTATTTTTCCAATTCCGGAAATCGTTGAAGAAGTAAAGGAAAGAGGAATCGTCTTTCACACAGATGCGGTGCAGGCTGTGGGAAAGATACCCATCAATCTTAAAGAAGTAAAAGCCGATATGCTTTCCTTATCCGGACACAAACTCCATGCACCCAAAGGCGTGGGGGTTCTCTACGTCCGAAAAGGAACCAAATTTTCACCCTTTATGATCGGGGGCCACCAAGAGATGGGAAGAAGAGGCGGCACAGAAAACACGGCTTCCATTATCGCCCTGGGCAAAGCAGCGGAACTTGCAGCCGCACATCTTGATGAAGAAAACACCCGGGTCAAAACCTTAAGAGACAAACTCGAAACCGAACTTCTGAAACGGGTACCGAACTCCATTATCAATGGAGATAGAGAGAATCGGCTGCCCAATACAACCAGCATTGCTTTTGAGTATGTGGAAGGGGAATCGATTTTGATGATGATGGATCAATACGGTATCTGTGCGTCATCCGGATCGGCCTGTACGTCCGGTTCATTGGAGCCCTCCCATGTATTGAGGGCCATGGGAGTACCCTTCACGGCTGCGCACGGTTCCATCCGATTCAGCTTGAGTATCTACAATACCGAAGCGGAAATCGATTTCATTATTGAAAAGCTCCCACCCATCATCGAGCGACTCCGCAATATGTCGCCCTTCTGGCAGGAAATGAAGAAAAAATCAGCATGATATGCTCAGAACATAGCGAATGAGTTCCCACCGAAGTTCGTCAAAAAACACTTGACAATCTCTCGAAATTCCACCTACTTCTCGTAAAGACATCGGGAAACCCGGTCTATTTCATATAAATTGAATTTAATGAAGGAAAACCATTGGAATCTCTGGATGATAAATGAAAGTAAATACTGGAATCCGTTGATCGAAACTCTTCCTCTCGAGAAAATTCAAAGCCTCCAGCTAAAGAAATTTAAAAAAATATTCGAATGGACGTATACCCGTTCAAAGTTTCATCGAAGTCTGTATGAAAAAGCCGGCATCAAGCCTGAAGATATCCGGTCGATGGATGACGTCAAACATATCCCGAAAGTGGAAAAGGGCGATATGCGTTCCATCCAGAGAAAAGATCCTTTTCCCTACGGTGATGCACTCTGTGTACCGCTTGAGGAAGTATCGGAACTTCGCCAGACCAGCGGAACAACCGGGCAACCCGTCTATCAACCAGACACCTGGCAAGACTGGGAATGGTGGGCGGAATGCTGGTCTTACATCCTTTGGGCTCAGGGATACCGTCCCCGCGACCGGGTGTTCATTCCCTTCGGATACAATATCTTTGTGGCTTTCTGGGCCGGCCATTACGCGGCGGAAAAGATCGGATGCGAGGTAGTTCCCGGAGGTGTTCTCAACTCTCAGGCCCGCATTTTAAAGATTCAAGAAGTAAAAGCCACTGCAATGATGGGCACCCCCACCTATATGCTCAGCATGGCGGAAACCGCTCGGAACAAAATGAATATCGACCCGTCATCTCTCACCATTGAGAAAATCACCTGTGCCGGTGAGCCGGGCGCCAGTATACCCAGCACAAAAAGGCGAATGGAAACCGCATGGGGGGCCAAGGTCTATGACCATGCCGGCGCCACTGAAATAGGGGCTTGGTCTTTTGAATGCAGTGAACAGCCCGGCGGCATGCATGTAAATGAGGCGTTTTTTCTGGTTGAAATTGAAGATATAGATACCGGTAAAATCATCACGGAACAGGGCCGACGGGGAAAAATGGTGATCACCGCACTAGATCGTGAAGCGCAGCCGTGCGTGCGCTTTGATTCCAAAGATATCATTGAATGGTCAACCGAACCCTGTTCGTGCGGCCGAACATCTCGTCTGATCAAAGGCGGTGTCGTGGGTAGGGCAGACGATATCACCAAAGTCAAAGGGGTTTTGCTGGCTCCGTCCTCTATTGAAGAGGTGGTTCGGGATATCGATGGCTTGGGTGATGAATACGAGGTGTTGGTGAATAAGTTCGGTGATACAGATCAGGTCACGCTTAAGGTTGAAATGATGCCAGGGGTGGAGGGCAAACAGCAAGATGTGGCGGACCAGCTGACAAACCAGCTGCGATCTAAAACCAACTTGCGGTTCGATCTTGAGTTTCATGATTTCGGATCGCTTCCCCGATATGACGTAAAAGCCAGGAGATTTAAAGACTTGAGGAAAAAAGAATAGGTGGAGACCATGAGTGCACAGATCGATATTGATAAAATCGACAATAACATCAGGGCCATGAAAAAAGCGGCCGAAGATCTCTCTCAAATGGGGGATGCTTTTCCGGCCTTAAAGCGGAATACGGCTCGAATCCTGGCCAGCATCAAAATGCTGGAACTAAATGTCTCGGATATTATTGACATTTAGTGCCTTAGAAATTTTTTTCTTGTTTTTTAACAAGAAAATAATTTGGTGAAGGCACTTATCCCGTTTATCGGGGTTAAATAGAGCCGGTTCTCCGAAGGCGGTAATCTGTTTAGCCTCAAATGACAACTGCGATCATATATTGACAAACACCATTGCCTTGTATTACAATTCTGACAAAATGATATTACAAATCAACTGGTATAAATGAAATCATGAAAACGTTAACCGTTAAAATACCCGATGAGTTAGATCTTACACTTCAGGCAGTGGCTGAAAAAAGAGGTGAAAGAAAATCCGTTGTCGTTCGTACAGCCCTTGAAAATTTCGTTTCTTCAAGTGAAGCAATCACTCCGCATTCTTGCCTGGAATTGGCCAAAGACCTGGTCGGGACCATTAAAGGACCCGAAGATCTCTCCCACAATAAAAAACATCTCAAAGGTTATGGTCAGTGAAAGAAGGTGTGCTGATAGACACTGGCCCTCTTGTGGCATTCTTGAACAGCAGGGACAGATATCATGGGTGGGTTTTGGAACAATGGAATAATATTAGGCCTCCATTGGCCACCTGTGAAGCAGTTCTATCAGAGGCATGTTTTTTACTGAAAAATAGCCCCGGGGCTGTAGATTCTATCATGGAGATGATTCAAAGAAAGGTCATATCAGCGCCTTTCCGCTTGGAGGAAAACATTCAGCCCATAAAAAAACTATTGACGAAATATCAATCGGTTCCGGTCTCTCTTGCTGATGCATGTCTGGTGAGGATGAGCGAGATTTACCCGGAGAGTCTAATACTCACATTGGATAGCGATTTTAAACTGTATCGAAAACAGGGAAGGCAGATAATTCCTTTAATTATTCCGAATAAATTCAAGAATCATTATGGGTGATTCTTATGGCTAGAGAAAACCTGTTGGAAGGAAAGAAGATTCTCATCGTTGATGATGAGCCGGATGTTCTGGAGACTCTGGAAGATCTTCTGGCAAAGTACGATGTGTCCAGAGCTTCGAGTTTTGATGAGGCTAAAAAACTGCTGGAAACAAATACCTTTGATTTTGCCATCCTGGACATTATGGGCGTTGACGGCTATGAGCTTCTGAAGATATCCACCGAACAAAATTCAACCGCTGTCATGCTGACAGCCAATGCGTTGACTCCGGGAGATGTTGCCAAATCATACAAGGAAGGTGCTGCCTTTTATGTTCCCAAGGAAGAAATGCTCAATATTGAAACGTTTCTGGTCGATATTCTTGAAGCAAAAGCAAAGGGAAGAAGTCCTTGGGGAAGATGGTATGAGCGGTTGGCGTCGTTCTGTGAGAAGAAATTCGGTCCAGAGTGGCAAACGGACGATAAAGAATTTTGGGAGAAGTTCCCTTTCTATTAAAGAAAAATTTTGGGGAGTATGTGGTTAAAGTTATAGGGAAAACACCTCTGCACAAAGCTTTCCAAGGCTTCCGAGATCCTCACATACCGTAACCCCGCCTTTTTTCATCGCCTCGATTTTAGCCCCGGCCGTACCGCTGTTACCGCTGATAATGGCTCCGGCATGCCCCATGCGACGACCCGGAGGAGCAGTTAATCCGGCAATAAAACCGATAACCGGTTTTGTAAGGTTTTCTGCAATAAATTCGGCTGCGAGCTCTTCAGCGTTGCCGCCGATTTCTCCGACCATAACGATTCCCTTGGTTTCAGGGTCTTTTTCGAAAGCATCCAGACATTCGATAAAGCTGGTTCCGATTATGGGATCACCGCCAATACCGATACAAGTGGTCTGTCCGATCTCCCCGGCCGTCAGTTGGGATACCACCTCGTAGGTTAATGTCCCTGAACGGGAAACCACCCCGATGGGTCCGCCGGGCTTGTGAATGTGGGCCGGCATAATACCGATTTTGCATTGGCCCGGTGTAATGATTCCGGGGCAATTGGGACCGATCAGGCGAGAGGAAGACGTCTGAAGAAAGTTTTTTACCCGCATCATATCCAACACCGGAACACCCTCTGTAATGGCAACTATAAGATCGATCCCGGTATCTGCTGCCTCCATGATCGCATCGGCAGCAAAAGATGGTGGAACGAATATTAAGCTGCAGTTTGCTCCGGTCCGATCCGCCGCATCCCTGATGGTGTTAAATACCGGAACTTCTGCCATTTCTTGCCCCCCTTTTCCGGGTGTAACACCGGCCACCACTTTGGTACCGTACTTAATACATTGCCGGGTATGAAACTGACCTTCTCTTCCGGTTAACCCCTGGACCACCACCTTTGTGTCTTTGTCCACAAATATGCTCACAATACCACCTCTCCTGAATCATTTCACAAGCTGTGCAACCTTTTGGGTTGCGTCTTTTAAATCAACGGCTGTAATCAGGTTGAGACCCGATTCGGAAAGGATCTTCCTGCCTTCCTCCGCGTTGGTCCCTTCCATGCGAATGACAACCGGCACCTCAATTCCGGTCTTTCTTGCCGCCTGAACCACCCCTTCCGCCAGTACATCACAGCGTAGGATCCCGCCGAAAATGTTAATCAGAATTCCTTTTACTTTTTCATCGCGCAAAATGATCCGAAATCCGTTTTCCACCATTTCCGCACTGGCGCCGCCGCCGACATCCAGAAAATTGGCCGGCTTGGCGCCGGCATGTTTAATAATATCCATGGTCGCCATAGCCAACCCGGCACCGTTAACCATATTTCCGATATTGCCATCCAAATTGATATAGTTCAGGCCAAACCGTGAAGCTGCAACCTCAAGCGGATCTTCTTCATCCTGATCGCGAAGTTCATGGATCTCTTTTTGCCTGTACAGTGCATTGTCATCAACGCTGACCTTGGCATCAAGGGCGACAAGATCTTCTGAAGCGGTAATGACCAGCGGATTTATTTCTATCAGAGAGCAATCGCTTGACATAAACATTTGGAAAAGGTTTCGAAGCAATTGTTCAAACTGCCTGATAACCGCCGACTTCAGTTTCAGATCATACGCAA
Organism: uncultured Desulfobacteraceae bacterium; assembly: GCA_964433795.1. Taxonomy (GTDB): domain Bacteria; phylum Desulfobacterota; class Desulfobacteria; order Desulfobacterales; family SURF-15; genus DUZK01. The sequence goes on from CAYSUA010000168.1 coordinate 7,810, forward strand.
TCTGCTTGCATTGATACGGTTGGATGCCCAAAAGCGGGTCAATCAAAGTCTTGATGATTTTCTCAGGTGTTTCCGTTGCAACCGTTTCAATATCGATACCGCCCTCATCGCTTGCCATAACGAGTATTTTCTCTGTCGCGCGGTCCGGCAAGATACTTAAATAGAGCTCCTTTTTGATATTAAGGCCCTGCTCCACCAGAACCTTCCGGACCTGCTTTCCTTTCGGTCCGGTCTGGGGGGTGACCAGATCCATACCTATAATTTGACCGGCAACGGAGTATGCTTCATCTGCCGAGCCGGCGAGCTTTATCCCTCCTCCCTTGCCCCGGCCTCCGGCATGAATCTGTGCTTTTACCACATACGGAGCTCTGCCGATTTGCCTGGCAACTTCTCTGGCCCCGTCGGGACTGAATGCGAGTCCGCCCTCGGGAACCGGAACGTTATGTTTTCTTAACAACGATTTTGCCTGATATTCGTGTATTTTCATGCGTTATGGCTCCTTTTCTATCCTATCACACATAGCACATCGTTTCTGGCAACGGAATCACCACTGGAAAAATTGATCGATTTAATGCTCCCGGCTGCCGGGGCTTTGATGGCGTTTTCCATTTTCATGGCTTCGAGAATCACCACCGTATCCCCTTCCGAGACGGTGTCGCCCACTTGCTTTTCAAATTTTACAATCATGCCCGGCATGGGGGCCACAAGTGGGGTGCCGTCTCCAGGAGAAGCTTGAACCGGCGCCTTTTCAGCCGCCTTAGAGGAGGCTTTCGGTTCCGCAGCGGGTTTTGCAGCCGATTCGATTTGGGTCGGCGCCTCTACTGAAGCGGAACGCTGCTTCACATAAGAAACTGCGGGCGCTCCACCTATTTCTTCTACGCCCACTTCGAAATATTCGTTGTTTACAAACACATTGAAGGCTCTAAGCCCCGGCCCCTTTTCCGGGATCTGCTTATCTATTACTTCCATCAATTTGCCGGCCTTGGCTTTTGCAATTAACTCCTGCTCGACTCGAACGTCTTCCAACGTTTTTGGTTTGACTTCGTCAGGCGGCACTTCTTTTCCATACTTCCAGTTCAGAAACCGCTTTCCGGTCACCGGGTATAGCGCATAAATCAACGTATCATCCATATCCACGGCCAGACCCTCAACATCCTCCTTGGCCTTTTCAAGTTCGGGCTCCAGTACTTCCGCCGGCCGGCAGGTAATCGGTTCCTCGCCCCTCGGATAGTCCTTCAGTGCTTTCTTCTGCACTTCCGGATTCACCGGCATCGGTGTTTTCCCGTAAAGCCCGTAGCACAGATCTTTAACCTGGGACGTAATCATCTTGTAGGATTCGGTTTCATCATCGAAAAGCACATTGTTCACCGCCTGGATCCCCACGATTTGGCTGGTGGGTGTCACCAGCGGAACCTGTCCGAGATCTTTTCGCACCTTGGGAAGTTCCGCATAAACGCGATCGATTTTATCAAGAGCATCCATCTCCCTCATCTGGTTCACCAGATTGGATAGCATTCCGCCCGGAGTCTGATGAAGCAGGACGCCGATATCGACAACCGAAACTTTGGTGTCATCCAGAAGATGTTTGTATTTCGGAAGGATTTCCCGTTCAAAAATCTCGTTAATGGCCGCCAAATGCTCGATATCAAACCCGGTATCCCGATTGGTCCCCAATAGCGTCATCACCAGCGGCTCAACAGCAGTGTGGGACGTACGATAAGCATAGGGCGCCATACAGGTATCCACAATATCCACACCGGCTTCTGCTGCTTTCAGCAGCGCCATGGGTGCCATACCGGAAGTAAAATGGCTGTGCAAATGAATGGGAAGGGAAGTAATGGATTTCAGTTCTTTTATAATGGTGTAAGCATCATAAGGAGCCAGGAGGCTTGCCATATCTTTGATACAGATGCTGTCGGCTCCCATGGCTTCGAGGTCTCTGGCTTTTTGAATATAATATTCCAAATTATAGACGTCTCCACCCAGTCGGGGTTCCGTGATGGAGTAGCAGATGCAGCCCTGAAAATGCTTGCCGCACGATTTGATAACCGGCACAACGGTTTCAAAATTTCGGTAATCGTTTAATGCATCGAAGGTTCTGAACACATCGATTCCATTTTCTGCCGCCCGTTCAACAAATGCCCGGGCCACATCATCGGCATAGTTGCGGTAGCCCACAAGATTCTGTCCCCTGAGGAGCATGGAAAACGGGGTCTTTTTAATATACCGTTTAAGGGTTCGGATTCTTTCCCAGGGGTCTTCGTTCAAGAATCGATGGGTGGTATCAAAGGTGGCTCCGCCCCATGTTTCCATGGCCCAGAAACCGACGTCGTCCATCATTTCAGCAACCGGGATCATATCCTCGGTTCGACCCCGGGTCGCAAACAGGGACTGATGACCGTCCCTTAAGGTCAGATCCTCAATCTTTAGCGGATTTTCAGCCTTGGGCCGCTCTTTCCGGTAATCGGTGCTGGTTGTTTTAACTTGATCATGATCAAACATGTCTCTGTTCTCCTACTATGCTTCCAAGTGTATGCTATTTTTTTACCAGTTATCGAATCTTCAATCCATGAAATGCTTTAAGTTGCATCATATTTCTCAACTGCATCTGTGCCTGACGGCCGCTGATGCCCCAAAGATTATTTGCTTTTGAAAATTCAACTGTCGGAAGTAATTGTCGGCTTTTTTGATCCTCTTCTTTTTGGATATACTCCATAACTGCCGATACTGCCGCAACTCGTTTCTTTTTATCTTCCATAATCGAACCCCATCGAAATTGAAGATTTAATATTGAAAATTGATAGTCTCGTAAAAAACTAGAAAAACGAGCTTTTTACGAGAGTGTTTAGTATTTGGTGTTTAGTGTTTAGCA
>CAYSUA010000169.1:0-10667 GCA_964433795.1 uncultured Desulfobacteraceae bacterium
ATCTGAATTCCTGACCCTGGTTAAATAAGCTTCGCATTTAACTGGGCAGGGAGGGGAATTCAGATCAATTTGCCATCCCGCTGGCGCGGGAACTCAATGCCCATTTAGCTGTTCAATTGGATCTGGCTGAAACCAGATGTTCCGCCGGAGGCGGACTGATGGTTGGTCTGATTCGTCCTCTCAACGAATCAGACCAAAAAAAATTATTATCTCTGTGCTCTCTGTGTGCTCAAGCGACTGCAAGGAGCGAGTGTGAGATAAATTTAAAGAAGAAAGTAAATGTCATGGTGCAGCTATTCATTTTAAAGCCATCGTTCTCGCCACATCTCCCACATCAACAGGGCCCAGAGACGATACCAGTGGTTGGCCTCACCGCTTAGATGCCCGTTGACCATGTTTTCGACCATACCGGCGTCAAACAACCCCTCTTTTCTCAACCGATCAACCGACAGGTAATCCTGCAGGAGTTGTTTCATATCACCGCGAAACCATTGGTGAATAGGAACACCGAACCCCATCTTGGGCCTTTCAAACAATGCCTCCGGAACATATCGCGCCAGGAGTCTCCGCAGTAAATATTTTCCCTGCCCGTTCCTATACTTTAAGCTGTCGGGCAGAATAGACGTGAACTCCACAACGCGATGATCCAGAAGCGGCACCCGAACCTCCAAGCTGACAGCCATACTGGCACGATCGACTTTGGTCAACATGGCATCCGGAAGATACGTGTTCTGGTCGACCCTCATGAGCCGCGAAAGAATCGGCCAGCCCGCGGTTTCTGCAAGCGTCTCTTCATACCGGCCTCCGATCGGAGATCTTCCCATCAACCGACACAGTTCCTCCCTGGACCAGTAGCAGATGGTGCTCCGGTAAATCTCTTCGATACCGGCTCGGTCCATAATGCTGATCAACTTCTGCCATTTGTCCGGGAAATTGGTCACTCTGAATGCCTGGGGAAGATACCGGTTCCACGGTCGATAACATCGTTCGACCCAGGAAGCGGGAATTGCCCGGAAAAGCTTATGCAATGTCTTTATGGCCGGATCCGGTATCCATTGTAACCCATCGGCCATGGCCCGGGTGCTCCAATAGCGTACATACCCGCAGAACTGTTCATCTCCGCCGTCACCGGATAATGCCACTGTAACACGGGATCGTGCGAGTTGAGAGACCAGAAAAGTGGGGATGGCGGACGAATCGGCAAAGGGTTCGTCATAGATCTCCGGCAGGCGTGGAATCACTTCCCTCGCCTGCCCCGGCATGACGTACAGGGTGGTATGATCGGTACCCAAATGTGCGGCCACCTTTTCAGCCCACGGCGCTTCGTCATAGCCCGGTTCATTAAACCCGATGGAAAAGGTCTTAACCTTGGCATTGCTCGCCTTTTGCATCAGGGCGACCACCATTGAAGAATCGATCCCTCCGCTTAAAAGGCCGCCGATGGGCACATCGCTGATCAGTCTATCCGATACGGCCTGGGAAAGACGATTATCTAATTCCTCAATGGCGTCTTCCTCACGCATCTCCCGTCGTTCTGAATTCGCCATCTGATCCAGAACATCCGGAGCGGACCAGTATGATCGAATCGAAAGATCTCGACCGTCATACAGTGCGTAATGACCCGGTAGAAGTTTATAGGTATCTTTGTAAATGGTCTTGGGGGTCGGAATGTACTGGTAGTGTAGGAAAAGAGGAATGGCGTCATAATCCAAGGTCCTGGGGAAAGGCTTAAGTGCCGTCAGGGCTTTTAGCTCTGAAGCAAACAACAGTTTTCCGGGCGTATGGTGGTAATAGAGGGGTTTGATTCCCTGACGGTCTCTCGCGAGAATCATTGTCTTTGATCTTCCATCCCACAGCGCAAAGACATACATCCCCACAAAACGACTGAGGCAATCGACCCCCCACTGGAGATAGGCTTTCAAAACGACCTCGGTGTCCGTTTGGGATTTGAACCGATGGCCGTATCCTTTTAAGTCTTGACGGATCTGCCTGAAATTATAGACCTCCCCGTTGAAGACAATGTGCACGGTTTCGGTTTCATCGGCCATGGGCTGGCGGCCGGCTCGAGAAAGATCAATGATCGAAAGCCGTCTGTGGCCCAGGCCGACACCGGTATCTGCGTCTAATAATAGACCCGAATCATCCGGCCCCCGGTGGGCCAGTTTCAAAGTCGCTTCGGGAAGGGATTCCTGAAATCGTTCAAAATCCCGATCTACCCTGAATCCGACAAATCCACACATATTCTACCCGTTGTTATTCATCCGATGCTGTTTCGGCTTCACTTCGCACCGTACAGTTTTAAATGGGCATCTACCATCTGCTCAACCGTAAACTGTTGTTTAACCCGCATCCGTCCCCGGTCTCCCTGTATTTTCGCGACTGAAAGATCTCTGAGTGTTAAAATAATCTTCTCTGCCATGGCTGCCGGATCTCCCGGTGGTACCAACCAACCCGTGACCCCATCTAAAACCGCTTCCCGGTTGCCGCCCACATCCGTAGCAATAACCGGCAATCCCGCGGCCATCGATTCCAACACCACATTTGAAAAGCCTTCCTCGTGGGATGCGAGGACAGAGAGATCGCTTGCGGCCAGTAGCTGTGGAATATCGTTCCGTTGGCCCAAAAACATCACCCGCTCTGAAATCCCCATGGCATTCACCTGATTTTCGAGATCCTTCAAAATGCCCCGATCTTCTCCGACCAGTAAAAACCTGCTCTCCGGAATTGTTGTTATCACCTGCTTTGCTGCTCTGATAAGTTCCGCATGTCCTTTGTATGGAATCAGGTTGGCGACAACAATAACCACCGGTTCATGATCCTTAAGCCCGAGTCGCCGACGGACGACTGTCCTTTGGGACTGGGCGGACTCGAAGGGTTCCGAATCCACCCCGTTGTATATAAGCGTAAGCTTTGAAGGATCGATATGATCACGCCGGATCGTATCTTCCCAGACCGCCTTTGAATTTACGGTCACTCGATGGCTCAAGGCGTTGGCAAGTCGATCCAACGGTTTTAATATCGAGTGTCTTTCCTGGTGGGTTGCCAGCGCACGGCGGCCGGTGATGATCGACGGTGCGTTGGTGACCCTACCGGCCAATGCACCCATGGAAGTGGCAAGGGGCAGAAAGGAATGGATGACCTGCGGTCGTATACGCCTAAGCACGCTGATGAGCTTTAATTGGGATAGGAGGAGCTTCCATGGCGCTCTGTAAAAATCCGTATTTTTCAAATCGCCGGAATAAACAGAAACGCCGAGATCATTAAGGAGGCTTTGAAGGCGTCCACCCGGCTCCAGTGCAAAGATATGACACAGATGGGTTACCCCGTGCAAATGCCTCAAGAGGGTGATAACCTGATTTTCAGTTCCGCCCTTTCCCAAAGACCTGATGACGAAAAGAATCCCCGGCAGAGAAGGAGGCGATGGGGAAAATTTTGAAATCATGGTGCAGGATCCGATTTCTTCCTGTAGATAACAAACTCTCCGTCTTCACCGGACAGCAGTCCGGGTCCTTCGGGGATTTCGGTGCTTTCAGGAGGCTTATATGGTTTCCATTGGGAGCAGCCTGTAAACGAAAGTGCAATCGCCAGTATCAACACCGGGAGAAGTGCATATATCTGCTTTACGATTTGCTTAAGTTTCATCAGAATTTCACCCGCGTGCCCATTGTCCCGACCAGGATCTGTTCCAGGTTAACATCGTCTCGATCCAGATCGTGCAACCGAAAACCCCCATAAAGTTCGATGCCAAAGTCATGTATCTTTTGAACCGTAAATGCTCCAAAGGACCACCCCTCATCGCCGTCCTGATCCGTATCGTAGATTTCGGTATAGTCGATGGCAAATGCCGTGCCGCCGACCTTAAAAAAATCGGTCTTCCACCCGCCTTTTACGTACCAATAGCTCTCATCGTTACGCTTTTCCTGCTCTAGTATACCGCCGGCGGTCGTAAGGTTCAGGCCGGTATTTAAATGGAGCATAGAAAATGAACCGGTATAAAGCTTTCCTTTGTCGCTTCCGGCCGAATCTGCTACGGCTAGAGCGCCGGCAGCCTGCACCCCATATCCCTCACCGCCCCATCGCAAAGCAGCATCCCACGCTTCTTCTTCAATAGCGCTGCCGGATATCTTGAAACCATGGATAATCGGGGTATCATAACGGAGGCGATCTGTTCTGCCCAAACCGTCAAGGTTAACAAACACATCATTAACATGGATATCAGTTAAATCACCGGTGTCTCCATCCCGAAACAGTAGACCGCCGGCCAAATCGGCAATACCGGAGTATGCTACTACAGTGGTCCCGGACAAATCCACTTCCGATGCTCCGTCCGACGCTGCGGAGCCTTTACCGATGGTCAGGCGGCCCAGTCGCTTACTGTCTAAATAGGCTTCTGTCTTTCGGTTTTTGAAGCCTACGATACCGTTATCTTGATTGATCTGGCTGATATCGGCAGAAGAGTTCGATTCCGTTTCTACCTCCATCACGGTTCCCACGGACAGGTCCTCGTTCAGCTTTCCGACACCGACAAAACGGACCCGGGATGAAGAGTTATCGTTATCCACATGATAAACTTGTGTACTGACCCCGTCATCCGCGATATTGATCATCCGATTGATTTGACCGCTGATGGCTAACTTGATTCGATCCTCACCCGAGGTCACCGTTCTCTCTTTCTTTTCCTCAACTTCAACGTCGGCCCCGCTTGTCACTGTTTTCGCTTCTTCCGCTGCCTGACGCGCCTGTTCGGTATCTTTCCCGAGTTTCTCCAACTTGCGCTGTACAGACTCGAGAACCTCCCACTGCTTCTTGATTTGTGTGGATTGCTCCTCAATTCTTTTTGACTGTTCTTTTATGAGTTCCTTTTGACGCTGAACGGTCTCCTGAAGTTTTTGCAGTTGCGCATCGTTTTCAGATTGAGACCTTGCCGTACCTGTTGAGAACATAACCATTAAGATGAACAAGGCTGCACGGATTAGAACATAAGGGACTTTAAATTTCATGGCTGATATCTCCCTTGGAATTAGTGTTGCATTTTGCATCCCTTTTTCCTTCTAACCCCGATAAACGGGATAAGTGCCTTCACCAAATTTTTTTCTTGTTAAAAATTTCTAAGGCACTAATACCCTCCGAGTGCCGGTCGTGCCGCTTCGCTGCTAACAGAGAATCATTTCGACTTGGGAGGGCTCACAACAGCCTCCCCATCGAGCACCGTGACACCGTTCTGATTAACACAGGACGTTTTAAATTTTACCCGATTTTCTTCCGATAGGATTTCAATTACCTCGGCTCTGGCAGTTACCGTATCACCCATGTGTACCGGTGCAAGGAAGTTGAGTTCCTGTCGAATGTAAACAGAACCCGGACCTGGAAGTTGGTTCCCTAAAACAGTGGATATAAGACCTGCCGACAACATGCCGTGGGCAATTCTCGTCTTGAAAAAGGTTTTCTTGGCATATTCCTCGTTAATGTGTGCCGGGTTAAGGTCGCCCGTCACGCCGGCATAGAGATACACATCCGACTCTGAGATTGTTTTGCTGAATTCCGCACTTTCACCGACCTTGAGTTCCTTGATGGTCTTACCGATCATGAGGGTTGCTCCTTATTCAGGTTGTTGTCCACAAACCAATCGATGAGTTCCCTTGCAATGCTGAGCTTGCCGGGAAGCATCGGGAGGTCGTCTGCGGGAAACCAGCCGGCATCATCTATTTCAGCGTCATCCAAACGAATCTCTCCGCTTTCGTATTCGGCGGAAAACCCTACCATCAAGGCGCCGGAATAGGCCCAGTATTGACTGCCGAAATATCGAATATTCTTGACCTCGATACCCGTCTCTTCTTCGACCTCCCGTTTCACACACTCCTCAAGAGATTCTCCCATTTCTACGTAACCGGCAAGGACGCTGTACATGTTGTTTATGAAGCGGCCGGAATGGGCAAGCAGAATTCGATTATCCTTAATCACGGCCACAATAATGGCCGGTGATATGCGTGGAAAATTTACATACCCGCATGACCGGCATGTCTGAGCTCCCTCCTCGTTTCGCTCGGCTGCCGGTTGCCCGCATCTGCTGCAATACAGATGATCCATATCCCATTGAACCAGCTGCATGGCCCGGGCCGCAATTCCGTAGGACATGTCATCCAAACGGCTGAAAAGTGTGCGCATGCCCTGAAAGGCATATCCATCCGGCACGCTGTTTTCACTATCCAATCGCGTCGAAAAACAGGGATCATTTCCGAGCTGTCCGACATGAAGGAGTCGCTTTGGATCGAGGTTTAATTCGCCTGGTGCTGAAACAAACGGAATTTGAACCTCATCATCTGAAATTTTCACCAGCAGCTTGTCTTTATGAAACACGAACCACCATCCCGGCTGTGCTGCCGATGCAACCGGATTGTTGTAGGACTGATATAGCATTCAAACCACCCTTCTTTAAACGATATTTTCTATCTTTAATGAATCATTCAGCTTTACCATTAGACTTGTGTCAACGGAATAATTAAGAAACTAGTCAGCGGTACTCCCCTTTGTCAACAACTAATAATTTGCCAAGCATATTGACAGGCTTTCAGAAATTTTTCTTGACACAATCTTTATTTTTTAGATAATATCTATTGAATAAATTTATTCATTATATATTGATTAAAAAAATGGCGAGGAATTTCTTCAATGGACATTCGATTTTCCCCCCATAATACCCATTTGGAGGATCCCAAAGCTTTTGGCAATCGCGATCCACACCTCCAGCGATTGCAGCAGCAACCATTGGTTTATCGTTCCCCTTATCTGGACTCACTTCCTATCTCCCACCCCGGAATTTACACTGTCAGCGGTGGTCGCCAAATTGGGAAAACAACCCTTTTAAAACAATGGATGAGCGAACTCCTTAAAAACGGTATTGTGCCTCAAACCATTGTTTACATTACCGGAGAACTTATCGATGATCATCATTCTCTCATCAGGCTGCTTACGGAAACCATTAAAGAAATGCCGGGCAAAGAGTTATGTTATATCCTCCTTGACGAAGTTACCTATATCCGTGACTGGGACAAAGGTGTAAAATACATGGCCGACGCCGGTTTGCTTGAAAATACCATCTTGATTTTGACCGGGTCTGATATCGTCATTATTCAGGAAGCGAGAATGCGATTTCCAGGCAGACGAGGGGTTGCAGATATCGTGGATTTTCATCTCTATCCCCTCAGCTTTTCTGATGCTGTTAAACTTAAAAAGATCTTTTCAAAAAATGAACTGGAGCAGTTTATTGATTCAAAATATGAACCCCCGGCTTCTCTGATTGATATGTTGTTTGAGGAATTCAACTTTTATCTCATTCACGGGGGTTTTCTTGCTGCAATCAATGACATGGCACGGCACCAAAAAATATTACCGTCTACTTTCGCCACTTACAGTGATTGGATTCGTGGAGACATGCTCAAGAGGGGAAAGCAGGAACACTACTTAAGAGAAATCTTAGAGGCCATCATCAAGCGTTATGGAAGCCAGGTGACATGGAACGCCTTGGCTCACGATCTTTCTATCGATCATCCGAAAACGATTGCCGATTATTTAGCCCTGCTTTCATCAATGGATGCTGCATTTATTCAATCCGCAATCGATGAAAATAAACTGACCGCCGCACCCAAGAAAGCCCGCAAACTCATGTTTGCGGACCCTTTTATCTTTCATGCGGTACGCGCCTGGCTAAAGCCCGGTGAAGATCCCTATGGGCAGCATGTCAAACCCGCACTATCCGACACAGACTGGATGGCAAGATTAATTGAGGCATGTGCGGTCACTCATTATCGGAGGCATTATCCCACTTACTACATCAAAGCCAAGGGCGAAATTGATATAGCATATGTTGATCGGGATCGCTTCTGGCCATTGGAAATCAAGTGGACCGGACAACTTCGGCCGAAACAATTGAAGCAGATTTCAAAATACCCCAACAGCAGAATTCTGACACGTTCAAGGGAAAAGGGGTTAATCCTCGGGATACCCACGCAGCCGCTGCCGCTTGCGCTTTTTCGACTTGGATAGTCTGCGGGTATTTTATTCAACCCATAATTATTAATATTCTATATTTGATGCCGGTGCAGGATAATAAACCAAACCAAAACGTAGACGATGCGGAAATCGCCAAATTCTCCAGGCTTGCACATTGCTGGTGGGATAAGAATGGCCGGTTCAAGTCGCTGCACGATATCAATCAGCTCCGGGTAGATTATATTGCAGAGCGTGTACCCATGTCCGGCTTGAGCGTTTTGGACGTCGGCTGCGGTGGAGGTCTCCTCTCAGAAGCAATGGCCGTTTGCGGGGCATCGGTTACCGGCATCGATATGGGAGACGCGCCATTGGCGGCAGCCGGGTATCATATGCAGATTTCGGGACTGAAAATCGAATATCGAAGAACAACGGCCGAAGCGCTGGCGGAAAGGGAACCGGAACGCTTTGACGTGATCACCTGTATGGAACTGCTGGAGCATGTTCCGGATCCGTCATCGGTTCTGAAAGCCTGCAGCAAGTTGACTAAGCCGGGGGGAAATCTCTTTTTTGCCACCATCAACCGGAACATAAAATCGTATCTGTTTGCCATTATCGGGGCCGAGCATATCCTTCGTTTATTGCCCAGAGGAACCCACGCGTTTAAAAAATTTGTGAAGCCATCAGAAATGGTTACCCGGGCGGAAGATAATGACCTCTCCTTGCAAAATATCACCGGATTGCACTATAACCCTTTCACCCGAAAGTATTCTCTGGGGGGAAACGTGCATGTGAATTATATGGTGCATTTTAAAAAGAAGCTCAAAGTTCACGGCTGAAAGCTGAAAGATCTTTGTATGGAGTAAGGGAGTACTGAATTTTAAAATGCAGCACTCCAATACTCCAGTTTTTCTATCTTTCAATAAAGGAGGTAAAAAATGAGCGTTATTGTTGATTTTGCGATTTTTCCCATGGACAAGGGTGAAAGCCTGAGCCCTTATGTCGCCCGAGCCATAAAGGTCATCAACGAAAGCGGCCTGCCGCACAAACTGCATCCCATGGGCTCTTGTATAGAAGGAGAATGGGAGGAGGTTATCGGGGTGGTGACCAAATGCCTTAAGGAAATGGAAAAAGACTGCAACCGGATCAACGTCAATTTTAAGGCCGACTACCGGAAAGGGGAGCCGGGCCGTATGGATCGAAAAATCGAATCTGTGAAAAGCAAGCTATAGATCGATTACTATTTGGAATGCTTGAATCTGGACATTATCGAGTATTGATTTTTCATGATCGTCTCGCTTTCTGGAAATACATTCGTAAACTTTATTTTTATTAAGGGTCAGAGTCGCCCGACAGATAACACTGAGTCTCTTCATTTGGATGCCTAAGCCGCTTCTTTTATACCTTTTTTTTACTTTGCTTGGCAGCAAACACGCTTCTATCCTATAAGACGTGTGATGCGGACTGATGCGTTAGTGATAACGCCCATTAAATTATAAGTTACTTCTTATAACTGCCACGAATATTATAATTTTATGGACGTCCCCATGTATAACTCAATTGGTTGTTTCTTAATCGTTTTCATAAATCATGCCTGGTTTTATTTACACCCAACAAGCGATTGGTTATGCGGTTACACTGTGGTGAATGACAATATCTCTCCCCGGAGCCACGGCATGATACAATTCGGCCAATTTCTCCAGGCTGGGCATTGAGGTCCCCCGCTCGTAGCGCGCATAGGCATTGCGCGACTTGGCACCCAGGCGCTCGGCAGCTTCGGAAAGTGAAAGGCCGCTCCTTTCACGCTGCCTTCGCAGAAATAGGCTTATCAGGACTCGAGGATCATTTGAACTCACCTCTAAGTCCCCTTGTTTGCCCGGATGAACGGTCACTTTAAAACCTGGTCGGTTCGCCAAACTCTCCAAAAGATCTTCAACCATGGCATAAGCCTCCTTTCGTGTATGGCCTTGTGTCATGGTATCGAGAAGAGGCAGCTCGGCTAGCCAAAACTTCCCGTCTTTATATACTTTCCCGTAAAAACGCATATCAGCTTCTCCTCTCGGCTCGCTTAAGAATCGACCTCGCAAGCTTTTCATTAATTTCGTTATGGCGCGGAATCGCTTCCTCACGCTCTCCGTCGGTCCAGATGTCATGGCGCTTTCCATGACGAAGAAACGTCCAACCGATCCTGCGGAGAGCCTTCTCAAAATCGCGTTTCTTCATAGGTCTATTGTACACCATTGTGTGTACAGCGTCAAGATTGTCTATTTGGTCGCATAATTGGGATTACGAGCATCGGCCTGACAGGCTGTTGAGTTCCGTGGTATACGTCATCCTCATTTTTGTCGGGGGGATGGTGCCGATCAAATCGCTGATTACTTTCGAAGTGATGGTCTGGTTTTCGACCCCAGTTTTCTTTTTTTTTCTTGTTCTTGAATGCCTGGCGGTACCACATGTTTGGGGACCCCATGGATCTTGTGCTTTTGGGTACCTGGATTTTACCGCTTTGTACTATGATGGCGTATTGGATCTACGACAAACAAGCCATCACAAAAAGACTGTGGGAAAAGGGAATCTGGTTTTCCGAAAATGACGTGCTGCATATCTGCCTGATTTTTTGGATGATCTACATCGCAACAGTGGTGGCCGGCCGCGTCAAGGATTATACGGCGCCGTCTCTT
>CAYSUA010000170.1:0-10640 GCA_964433795.1 uncultured Desulfobacteraceae bacterium
CCCAGAATGGGAATTTTTTCTTTATGCGCCAGCGCCATAATCTTCGAAACTTCTTCAGTGGTGTCCGGAAGCACCACCACGTCGGGGCGTGCTCTTTCCAGGGAGGCGTCGTAACTGTAGAGTTCAAGATCGACATCCGAAGAAAGGACATTTTCAGCACCAACAATCTCTTCCAGACGCTGAATTAATTCCTGTTTGTCCATGTTATCCTCCAAAAAAATATCGTCGAAGGTACCCACGGGCACCTTCGACGACTGTGACGGCTTTGGGAACGGTCAACCGCTCTTTTATGATTACTTCAATTTTGCTTCGGCCGCCTTGATCTCTTCCATAATGGATAGAATGGTCAACGCATTTTCATAGACCGGGGTATCCACCATATTTCCTTTGTAGGCAACCGCTGCGGAACCCTTGGCGATACCTTCTTCTTCGAAGACTTTTTTTACACCCTCGGCCCATTCCACTCTTTCCGCAGAGGGTGTGTAGATTTTGTGTGAAGGTTCGATCTGGCTCGGATGGATCAGCATGCGGCCTTCATATCCCATCTGGCGTCCTTCCTGGGTGCTCTTGTCAAATGCTTCAACATCCTTGAAAGCCACGAATGGACAGTCGATGGCGACACAGCCGGCAGCACGTGCTGCCACTGCCGTATGGTAGCGTGCATAGAGCTGCTCAACACCCTCTGATGTCAGGGTGACGCGCATGTCTTTTGTATAGTCCACGGCCCCAAAAATCAGGGAATTAACGCGTGGGCTGTCACAGGCAGCCGGGTAGGCATTCATAACCCCTTTGGCGGTTTCGATGAGAAGCTGAATACCGACGGTGCCGACCTCCATGCCTCTGCGCTGTTCCAGTTCCTCAAGCTTCCAGTCCAGACGTCTGACATTGTCCGCCTCGCCGCATTTGGCCAGACACACACCGTTGAGCCCCGGATGGACTATGGCTTCAAGGTCATCGTTGGTCATCTCGGTTTCCCAGTTGTTGATCCGAACATAGAGGCTAGGAGAGACTTGTTCTTTTCTTGCACCCTCCAAATACTCTTTGATCTTCTCACGTCCCTTGGCTTTTTCCGCAGGGGGTACCGAATCTTCCAGATCCAGCGTTAAAACATCGCAGGCGATGGTGGGGGCTTTGGCTACCATCTTCTCATTGTTGCTGGGTACATAAAATACAGATCTCATTACTGGCATGGTGAATTACCTCCTTTTTTATTTAAACATTGATGAGTTTTTTGATGAGCGGTGCGATTTCTTCCGGGCTGTCCACCACGTGGGCGCCGGCTTTTGCCAGTGCTTCAATTTTACTTTTGGCAGACCCTTTTCCTTTTTCTACGATACTGCTGGCATGGGAAAACTGCATTCCTTCGGGCGCCCAGGCGCCGGCGATAAATGCCACCAGTGGTTTGGTGAATTCTCCAGTGGCGACACATTCGGCCGCTTCCTCTTCCAGGGTACCGCCGATTTCACCGAAAACGGCAACAGCCTTTGTCTGCTCGTCTTTTTCAAACAGCGGAAGAACATCGGCCATGGATTGTCCGAGGACCGACTCGGTGCCGATGTGCAGCGCGGTGCTGATGCCGAGCCCTTCCACCTTCAACACCCAGGGTACGGTTCCCGATTGCCCGCCGCTTCGCGAAATTACGCCGCAAGGTCCCGGGTTGAACAGCATGTTGGCCCAATCGGCACTGCCGCCCAACCATCCCATGATGGCTTTGCCCGGGGAAATGATTCCCAGGCTTCCGGGGCCCAGCAGGCGGACACCGTTTAGCTTGGCAACCGCCACCATATCCATGATGTCGTGAACCGGAACCCGTTCCACAGGCGGTACGATAAATTTTATCCCCGAATCAATGGCTTCAAGCACGGCCCACTTCAGCGCAGGACCCGGGATGAACGCCACACTGGCTTCCACCTGGCCGTGTTTATCGATTGCTTCTTTTACCGTGTCGTAAACCGGAATACCGTGGACCTCTTGTCCGCCTCGCCCCGGTGTGACCCCGGCCACTACTTTTGTGCCGTACTCTTTCATAAATTTAGTCCGCAGAGAACCTTCCCTGCCGGTGATTCCCTGAACGATGACTTTGGTGTTTTCGTCTAGTAGTATCGACATATTATCCCCCGTTATGCATTACGCTGTTCCATGCTTTGATCGATATTCATCCAGCCCGTCGATGGGTGCTTCAATGGTAATCGCGCTGTTGCCTCTGAACCAACATTCATACTCACAGGCCAGGCATTCGGTGCCTTTTCGGGCGAGTTCTTCCGGGCTGTCTTCCACACCGGGTTTACCATCTTTGAGTACGAGAATACCGCGGCTGTATTTCGAGCATGCATCAACACATGCATGGGTGGTGCAGCCTTTGCATTTTTCTTCATCGATGATGATTTTGATGGTTTTTTCAGAAAATTCCATTTATATGATCCTCCCTATTTGCCTTGTTCTGCTCTGTACTCATCCACCAGTGCTCTAAACCGGGTGGCAAGATGTTTCGCGTTGTAGACATGGTCGCGATCGTATATTTCGATCCGGGCATTCATGTCGGCCAGACCCTCTTTCAGGATTTCTTGGGATTCCTTCTCTTTATTGCCGCAGAGCAGGAGAACGACCGGAAAACCGGGTTTTTTGGGGAGTTCTTCTCGAAGTGCTTTGATCAGTCCGTGGGCATGGTGCCACTGCTCTTGATTGGCCATCATGAAACCGGCCAGGAAGTATCCCTCGATTCCCGGTTGGGCGAGGATGATTTTAGCGACCCGGTAGACTTTTGATGCCGTGGGATTTCCGCTGGTATCCGCATAATCGGCCACTTTGAGATCGACCTTGTTCAGTGCATCCACACCGAGGATCGCGGCTCCGCCACCGATACCGTGATAACCCACGCAGCCGCCCTTTGCCAGTTCTTCGGGCGAATTCATTTCCGCACAGTAGCTGGTGCCGCGGAAATCGGCTTCTTCAAACTTCCACGCGATGAGATCGAATTCGGTGGGTTCTTTGACAAACTCCCGGCCGACTTTAATCCCGAAATCACGATGCCGGAACAGGGACTGGTCATCCACTTGGAACCGGCAATCCGCTGCGACGGCCTTTCCCTGTTTGGTCAGTACCAGGGGATTGATTTCGACGGTCCGGCAATCATTGCTTCTGAACACATTGTAAAGTTTGTGGACGATACCTGCGACCTGTCGAAGCGCATTTCCTTCGATTCCCATGGAACGGACCATATTCAGCGTATCAAAAGGGAGAACACCTCTTAGGACGTCCACATTCATGACTGCAAGTTTATCTTCGGGAACCGATTCGATGTCCATACCGCCCTCCGGGCTGAACATGAGGACAGGTCCCCGGACATCTTTTGCCGAGTTGATGATAATACCGGCATAGAACTCTTGGGCGATATCCAGTTTTTCTTCCACCAGCACCTCTTTGACTTCGAGGCCCTTTACTTCCATGCCCAGTATTTCGCCGGCGACCTGTGCCGTTTCTTCAGGTGTATCTGCGAATTTTACGGCACCGGATTTGCCTCGTCCGCCGGCCCAAACTTGAGCCTTAACCACCACGGGTCGTCCCAGTTTTTCGGCAATCTGTTTGGCTTCCTCAGGCGTCTTAGCCGGTTCACCTTCAGGAATGGGAATACCGGCTTTTTTAAAAAACGCCTTTCCCTGATATTCGAAAAATTTTGCCATACTGCCTCCATTGGAATTATTAAATTTATAGTATCGGAATTTCTTTTTTGGACGCTGATGAACGCAGATTATTTAGATTAATAAAGAATTATTATCTGCAAATATCAGCGAAAATCTGCGTCCTATTCAACTTGATGATCAGGAACAGTTTTGGTAAGACCATTGTTTGTCTGCTCATTAGCAATAAAATCAGACCAGTGTCAAGCACTTTTTCCGCAAGGTTATGAACCGCCCATCGGGGTAGAGAGACGTTTCAGTGGCGGGCGACAGAGGCGCATTGTAGAGTCTGATCGTTGCAGATCTTTTTAATTGACAAACCTTGAGCCGTGTTGTTATGTAATCTTGTCTATAATGGTAAAAAGGTCAGTCCAATTGAGTGGGGCTCTATGGAGAAGCAGATTTTTAAACCGATCAAGCAGGAAAAACTATCCGCTAAAATTGTTAGCCAAATCAAGACGCTGATCGTCGACGGGGAGTTAAAACCGGGAGATCCTCTACCGCCTGAACGAGAATTTATGAAATTGCTGAATGTCAGCCGGCCTTCCATTCGGGAGGCGCTAAAGTCTCTGGTCGGCATGGGATTTCTGGAAACAACCCAGGGCAATCGAACGGTGGTTAAATCCCTTGCTGCTGGTAGAATGCTCGGTCCGCTGCACCATCTTCTTCAGGATGACATTAATATTGTGTTTGAGGTTATCGAAGTACGGAAGGCCATTGAAGCATGGAATGCTTTTTATGCGGCCCAACGGGCAACTCCCGAGGATATCGAAAGACTAGAGGAGAACATCGAGTCCATGCGTATCAAAATGGAAAACGACGGCCTGATTCTTGAGGAAGAAGATGCGGATTTTCATCTGGCCATATCCGAGGCCACCCACAACAATCTTCAAACACACATTATGTTTACCATTTACGACATCCTGAAGAATTCCATCGGCAAATACTTTGGGGGCATTGATCATAATGCCGTATTTCGACAGCACCGGAACGTTGTCAATGCCATAAAGCTTGGTGATTCGGATCTGGCAAGAGAGAGAATTCTTGAGCACCTGGATTACGTTGAATCAAGGTTAAAAGAGATTGTGGGGCCGGAGAAAGGGAATCCGGAATAAGCCTCTAATCCCGGACGTTAAGTATTTGTTGCATAAAAGCTTTTGCAGAATGGTTACCTTATTCAACAATTGAATATTTTCTATTGAAGATTGAAAATTTAAGGAATTGTTCAATATTAAATGAAGGTATACACCGATAGTGTCGGTTTTGCTGAAAGGCTGCTTGGAAAAGACCGGGATTGGAAAACCGAACGGCAACCGATTGAAGACGAGCACAGCGACATCCGAACTCTGATTGAAAGCCTCATTCCCGGTGAGCAGCTCTATTCCGTGGAAATCGATAGCGGAGGTCTCTGGAAATATATCCTGCTTGTAGAAAGTGCGCCGGAATCCCAATATGACGTTCTCATCCGGCTTGCTCAAAGCGATGTGAAATTTCCGGATGGCATTTTGTGCCTGGCTGACGAGGGGAGCGGGTTTCACGGATTCAAGAACAGACCCTGGAAGAGTCTTTCGGGGAACATTCATCTTACGGCTTATTTGTCTCCCGATCAGCCGGTTCCAAACTTCGGCGCCGTTTTTATGGCATTGCCTGCGGTTTCGGCATTGCAGGTGATTGACCAGATGCCCGGGCTCGAAAACCGGGCTGGCATCAAATGGGTCAATGACATTCTTGTTGAAGAATCAAAAATCTGCGGTGTGCTGGCCCACTCACAATCTATGGGCGATAACGTTTCAACCGTTATCCTTGGCATCGGTTTCAATGTCGAAGCAAAACCTGAGGTGGAGCGGAATCGATTTGCACCTCAGGTGGCTTCACTGTTAGATTTCGTTGGTGATTCATCAATTTGCAATCAGGCGAAGATATTTAACCGATTAATGGAACAGCTGGAAAAGAATTATTCGTTGATTAGAAGCGGGAACCAGTTAAGACTCATAGACCTCTACCGTGAACGATCCAATGTCATCGGAAAACAGGTGGTTATCTGTTTTGATGACGAATGTGAGGACGCCGTTTCCGGAAAAGCGGTAGATATTGGTGAAAATCTTGAGTTGTATCTTGAAGGACTCGGGTCGCCCATATCCAGAGGTCGGTTGGCGTTCACATCTTGAACATGGGCTTGGGGCGCGTACGGTTTCTCCTTGACACGCATTTGATGAATCTATATATGGAAGTCTTTTACAAATCAAACCGGTAGAGGGTTTATCTTTTAAGCATAGATCATGAGGTAAAGATTATGGAATCGAGTCTTCTCGTTATGTGCATGGCATCATTTGCAGCGGTGTTTTTGGTGCTCACCTTTCTTGCGATTGCCATGCGACTGATCATTGTCATTTTCCCAGAGAAGCAAGCAGACGCCGGAGTCGACCAAGCGGCTGTATATGCGGCGATCAGTTCTACTTACGCGCGGCTTTATCCGGGCACTCGAGTCAGTAATATCGAAGAATTAAAAAAACCATAAATATTGAATAATGAGGAGGGCAGATGATTTTTACAGAGCAACCTAAGAAGATACGTGTAATGCTGACCCCCTTTCGGGATGGTCTGCAAAGCTCTTTCGGCGGTAAGGTCAGATTGGATGACTTCCTGCCTGCCATGGAATATGCCGCCAAGGAGATGGGCGTCAGGCATATGGAATTCGGCGGGGGCGCGAGATATCAGGCGCCGTTCTTCTATCTGGGAGAAGATCCTTTTGAAACCATGCAGCGGATGCGAGAAGCCGTGGGGCCCGATGTAGACCTGCAGATACTCACCCGTTCCATTTCCGGAGTCACGCTGCAAGCACAAAACACGGATTCACTGAAACTCCAGGCGCAGTTGATGAAGAAACACGGAACCACATGGGATCGTAACTTTGACTATATGAACGACGCGGATCTTTTGGTGAAAACCGGCCGCCCCATTGTGGAATCCGGCATGCATCATCAGGCATGTATCGCGCTCATGGGATTGCCGTTTCATTCCGATAAGGTTCACACTGCCGAGTTCTATGTTTCCATCGGTAAAAAGCTGTTGGACAGCGGTCTCCAGATCGACAGCATTTGCCTGAAGGACGCAAGCGGAACAACGGATCCCAAGACGTTTTATGATACGGCAAAAGGGTTGAGGGAGATCATGCCCCCTGAAATGCCGCTGTGGGCGCATACCCATGATACGGCCAGCATGGCGGTATCCCAATATATGGCGGCGATTGCCGGTGGTGCCGACGGCGTCGATTTGTCTGTCCGGCCATTGGCCAGCGGTACGGTGCAACCTGATATTCGCTCCATGGCCCATGCTTTGAAGGGAACCGGATATTCTCTCGATCTGGATGTGTCCAAGGTTCAGAATCTTGAGAATCATCTCAACGAGGGACTGAAAGAGTATGATTTCAATCCGGTTACCACAATGGCGGATGCCCGGGTGCTCGGTTTTCCGATGCCGGGTGGCGCCATCGGCCCGAACGTGCACATGATGGTAAAGGCCGGATTGCTGGATAAATACGGGGATATTCTTGCCGAGTTTCCCGTCGTGGTGGAAGCCGGTGGCGCTTGGACCAGTGTGACACCGGGAAGTCAGCAATACTGGCTGCAGGCCTTCAACAATGTCCAGTATGGAAGATGGGAAAAGGTTGAAGCCGGATACGGCCGGGCCGTGCTCGGTTATTTCGGGAAAACTCCGCTCCCGTCGGATCCTGAAGTCGTTAAGAAAGCTTCCGAACAGCTTGATCTGCCGCCTTTTAAAGGAGATCCATTAGAAGCTGCTGCCAATAACATACCGGTAGCTCAAAAGGCATTGGAAGAAAAGGGACTGGAAGTCAACGATAAGAATACCTTCCTGGTGGTGTCTGCCATGGTTCCCGGAAAGAGGATCGAACTCAACGAAGGCATGCGGCTGCTGACCGGGAAGAGTAAAATCGATGTTCCTTTAAAAAAGGAAGAAGAGCCCAAACCGGCAGCAGCGCCCCAACCGACACCGCTGGTGCCTGGACCTTCCGACATGGCGTCCATGACCACCCGGTGTACGGTGGTGGAAGGCGGTAACACCCGATGTTTCATGGTAACCGTAGAGCCGGCTACCGCCTCTGATGCGCCCCAGCCGGCAGCGACTGCTCCGGCTCCTGCGGCTGTCCCTGCGGCTCCCGCGGCAGCACCTGCGGCCGCTCCGGGCGGAAATGAAGTTCCCGTTTATTCCACCTTTGCCGGATCGGTCGAGCTGACGGATATCAAAGTGAAAGTCGGGGACAGCGTGACAAAGGGTCAGGCAGTTGCCGAAGTGGAAGCCATGAAAGCCACACACGATATCAAATCGCTTTACGAGGGAACCGTTGTTTCCATTCAAGCTGAAATTGGTGATGAAGTCGATTCCTCGAAACCGATCCTAACGATTGCGACAAAAGGTTAATTCATGGAGATTTTTCTCAAGCTCATCATTACTTCCGGTTTTGCCAATCTGACGCTTGGCAATGTGGTCATGTTCGTTGTGGCCGGGACATTAATCTATCTGGCCATAACCAAGGGATATGAACCGTTACTGCTCATTCCCATCGGTTTCGGAACCCTTCTGGCGAACCTGCCGCTCGGGGAAATGGGGTCTTATGCAGATGGCGTGATGAATTTTATTTACCGGAATGGAATCAGAACCGAACTTCTCCCTCCGGTGATTTTTATGGGAGTAGGGGTGCTGACCGATTTCAGACCGCTTCTGGGACGGCCCCTGACGTTTTTACTGGGAGCTGCTGCACAGCTTGGAATCTTTTCCGCCGCTTTGGGCGCGTTTTATGTCTTCGGGTTCACGCCGAAAGAAGCTGCATCCATCGGTATTATCGGGGGTGCGGACGGACCGACATCCATATTCCTGGCATCCAAGCTTGCTCCTCACCTGTTGGGGCCCATAGCGGTGGCCGCGTACAGTTATATGTCGTTGGTTCCCATTATCCAGCCGCCGATCATTAAGATCCTGACATCTCAGAAGGAGCGGGAAATTGATATGCCTCAAGCCAGGCCCGTATCCAAAACCGCGGTGATCATTTTTCCGATTGCAACGGGTATTCTGGCGTCCCTTTCCATTCCGTCCTGTGCACCGCTTATCGGCATGTTGATGTTTGGACATCTTTTGCGGGAAAGCGGCGTAACGGAACGGCTTCGAAAAACGGCCGGCAGTGCCTTGATCGATATCGTTACGATATTCCTGGGACTTGCAGTGGGCGCTACCATGGACAGCGCGCATTTTCTCACCTTGAAGACCATCGCGATTCTGGTCATGGGTCTGGTGGCTTTTTCATTCAGTACCGCAGGCGGCGTTATTTTTGCAAAAATTATCAATCTGTTCCTGCCATCCGACAAGAAAATCAACCCCTGTATCGGCGCTGCCGGGGTCTCTGCTGTACCCATGGCAGCACGAGTTGTACAAAAATACGTTTCCGACAGCACCGACGGACAGGTAAACCCCCTCATGCAGGCCATGGGGCCCAATGTTGCCGGGGTCATCGGTTCGGCTGTTGCTGCAGGTGTTTTTCTGGCCCTCCTTTCATAGCACCTCCTTTCAGCTATGTGAGACGCCCTCTCGGCCTTGTGCCGGGGGGGCATTTTTTATTTTTCAAAATCTATAAGTAATGATATTATCATTGCCCCTTCATATAATTTTTACTTTGGAAAGGATTGATTCCATATGTCTATTCAAAGCGGTCGCCATTTTCTGCAAATCCCCGGTCCCACAAACGTACCCGGTCGAGTTCTCCGCGCCTTAAGCAGGCCCACTATCGATCATCGCGGTCCTGAATTCTCAGAACTTACCCTTGAGGTTCTGGACGGCATGAAGCGGATTTTTCAAACTTCAGAATCGGTTGTGATTTTTCCTGCTTCCGGTACGGGGGCATGGGAAGCAGCGCTGGTTAACACGCTCTCTTCTGGAGATCGAATCCTCATGTTCGAAACCGGCCATTTTGCCACCCTTTGGCGAAACAAAGCCGTTCGGTTGGGGCTCGATGTCGATTTTATCTCCGGGGACTGGCGTCATGGAGTGGACTCTGCCGTGGTAGAGGAAAAATTAGCGGCGGATTCCGATCATCAATACAAAGCGGTATGCGTTGTTCACAATGAAACGTCTACCGGTGTTACCACCCGGATACCCGAAGTCAGGCAGGCGATGAACCGTTCCGGCCACCCGGCCCTTTTCATGGTGGATACCATTTCTTCTCTCGCATCCATCGATTATCGCCATGACGAGTGGGGTGTTGACGTCACTGTGGGATGTTCCCAGAAGGGGCTCATGCTTCCGCCGGGCTTGGGATTGAACGCGGTCAGCTCAAAAGCCCTTGAAGCGACCCGATCCGCAAAGCTGCCCAAATCATATTGGGAGTGGGAGCCGATGATCAACCTCAATCAAAAGGGATTCTTTCCCTATACCCCCGCCACCAATCTGCTATACGGTTTAAAAGAGGCCATTGCAATGCTTGAAGAAGAGGGACTGGCCAACGTTTTCGCCCGTCATGACCGGCATGCCGAGGCAACCCGAAAGGCCGTCCGGGCGTGGGAGCTTGAAATACTTTGCGCCGACCCCGATGAATACAGCAGCTCGCTTACGGCGGTCATGATGCCTGACGGTCACAGTGGCGATGCTTTTCGCAAAACGGTTCTGGACCATTTCGATATGTCCCTGGGAAATGGTCTGGGAAAAGTTGCGGATAAGGTATTTCGTATCGGCCACTTGGGAGATTTTAATGATCTCATGCTCACCGGGACCTTGTCCGGAGTGGAAATGGGGCTTTCGCTTGCCGGAATTCCACACCAAAAAGGCGGGGTTGCCGCAGCGCTCGATTACTTGGCGTCATCCGCCAAGTGCGAATAACCCACCACCTGCGGCTTTGAAGATAATCCGATTCGCGGACGTGTGAATCTGCCATAGGCAGATAAAACTCGTGCATAA
>CAYSUA010000171.1:0-10637 GCA_964433795.1 uncultured Desulfobacteraceae bacterium
TACGTTGGACGGTAAGCTCAAGGGAGAAGGGTACGGTGAATATCATATGATCAGCACGCTGCCCGGACAGGCCGAACATGATGCAGAGGGGTGGTGGCAGGCCACAATCGAGGCTGTGCGGGAAGCAATCAAAGGAATCCCGACGGAAGAGATACTGGCCGTGGGAGTCGGTTGCACCAACGGTTTAATTGCTGTGGACCGGGAAGGCAAACCCCTAAGATCGGCCATTATGCTTTGGGATCAAAGGGCTTTGCCTGAAGTCGATCGCATCCGAAACACGCTGGATGCCGATACCGTGTTTAATATCGCAGGCAATCCGGTTGCCCCCGGGGCATATTCACTGCCTACCATTTTATGGCTGAAGCACCATGAGCCGGAAACCTTTGAAAAAACTCATAAATTGATGGTTCCGGGCGGGTATCTGGTGGGCCGTTTAACCGGAGAATATACGGTGGATTATTCCAGGGCCTGTACAACCCTGCTTTTCGATATCCGGAAAAAAAGATGGCATACTCCATTTCTCGAGGCTCTTGAAATTCCGGAGGAAAAGCTTCCAAGGGCGCTTCCGTCCAATGAGGTTGCCGGTGAAGTAACGCCGGAAGCGGCTCAATTGACGGGATTAAAAGCCGGCACACCGGTAATGGCCGGTTGCATGGACACCATCGGAGCCTCCATCGGATCCGGTGTCATGGAACCCGGAGAATGTTTTGTCATCATGGGAACCGCTGCCAGGGTTTCCGGTCCTTTGGGCGAAGCCAAGTTTGACAGCCGGTTTATGAATTGCACCCACGTCGAGGATGATCGGTGGCTATACATCGGTGCCATAAATGGGGTAGGGTCTTCAGTGCGATGGCTTCGCGATACCTTTTGCCAGGCCGAACAGACCGTTGCTGATTTTACCAAACAGGACGTGTACGACCTGATTACCAATCAGGCAGCGCAAGCGCCGCCCGGAAGCAAGGGGCTGCTGTTCCTCCCTTATATTTCCGGAGAAAGAACCCCCATCTGGAACCCCTATGCGCGAGGGGTATTTTTCGGCGTCACCCTCGGCCACAATCGAAACGACTTTTTAAGGTCGGTGCTTGAAGGCGCATCCTTTGCCATCCGGCATGTGATAGAGATTCTTGAAACCGACGGCGGACTCAATATTCCTGCAATAAAGATCGGGGGAGCCGCCGCATCCAGCTTGGTTTGGAATCAGGTAATCGCTGATATCCTGGGCAAAAAAGTCATAAGCCTTACGAGTTCTCATATCGAAGTTTTGGGAGCTGCAATATTAGCCGGCGTCAGTGTGGGCGCTTACCCGGATTATCCCACGGCCGTTGAAAAAACAGTGGTTTTGGACAGAGAATTCGAGCCTGATCCCAGAGCCCACCATGCATACAATCAAATCTTTCCCCTGTACAAAAAGCTTTATCAGGAAATTAAACACCATTTCGAAGAGCTGGCGAAAATGGACCTTCCTCAGGTTTGGGTGACCAAAGGGATTGACACATGACCGAAGGACAAATTCGAAAAGAATTGGTCCGTTATTCGAGGAAGGCATATAAACGCCACCTGGTGGGCGGCACCGGCGGCAACTTCAGCGCCCGCATCAGCGGGGGGCGCATGGTGATCACGGCCTCGGGCATTTCCCTGGGCGATACCGCGGAAGACAATCTGATTACCGTCCGGATCGATTCCTATGAATGGGAGCCGGTCAAAGATTATATACCGTCGAAAGAGTATTTGTATCATGCAGATATTCTTCGAATGCGACCGGGTGTAGGGGCTGTTCTGCATGTTCACCCCCCCTATACCACCACATTTGCCGTAAAGGGTCGATCCATACCCATGCTTACCGATGCCGCATTCAAGCAACCGCCCATGCCCTGTGTGCCGTTTGCGCCTTCCGGTTCCAAAGAACTGCAGGAATATATTGTTAAGGCCATAGAAGAAAACCCCGAATGCAAGGTGTTGTTTTTGGAAAAGCACGGCCTCGCCGCTTTAGGAAAGAATGTTCGAACCGCGTACGACATTGCCGATTTAACTGAGGAGTTGGCTACAATAGCTTTTCTATCTGAACAGCTGTGACGATATCGTAAAAAGTCCAACTACTGCGTTGCGCTTCATTTCGTTGCCATTGCGATGTACACTCAGTACATCTCATGGCACAAAATTTGCGCGCCTTGAATTTGAATCTTTTTACGAAATCGTCCAGATTTCGGATCAGAATTCGATATTCTTCGGGGTTCTGGGAAACGGTATAACATCTCTGATATTGTTGATTCCGGTGACCAGCATCATTAGCCGTTCAAAGCCCAAGCCGAATCCGCTGTGGGGAACGCTGCCGAATTTTCTGGATTCCAAATACCACCAGTATTCTTCTTTCGGCAAACCGGTTTCATCCATCCGCCCTTCCAGAATATCATATCTTTCTTCACGCTGGCTTCCTCCGATAATCTCCCCGATGCAAGGGACCAGAACATCCATGGCGCCGACAGTGGCATCATCATCGTTTACGCGCATGTAGAACGGCTTGATTTCCTTTGGATAATTATAAACGATAACCGGTCTTTTAAAGTGCTCTTCCGTCAAATACCATTCGTGTTCGGATTGAAGATCCAAGCCGTATTTTACTGGGAATTCGAATTTTTTCTTAGATCCGGATAAAATTTCTACAGCCTCTGTATAGGGAATCCTCATGAAGTCCGATTCCACTATGTTTTCAAGGGTGCCCATGAGTTGTTTGTCCACAAACCTTGCAAACAGCTCGATATCGGATTGGCATTCTTTCATAACAAATTGAAGGAGCGCCTTGATGAGTTCTTCTCCCAGATCCATGTTCCCGTTAAGATCGCAGAACGCCATTTCCGGTTCCACCATCCAAAACTCTGCGGCATGGCGCCGGGTATTGGAATTCTCTGCCCGAAAGGTCGGGCCGAAGGTGTAAACATCGCCAAGGGCCAGGGCAAACATCTCTGCTTCCAGTTGACCGGATACGGTCAGATTCGCTTCCTTGCCAAAGAAATCTTCAGCATAATCCGGTTTGCCGTCAGCCAGGGGAACACGATCCATATTCAGGGTGGTCACCCGAAACATATCTCCAGCCCCTTCGCAATCTGAGCCCGTGATGATGGGCGTGTGGATGTACCGAAATCCCCGATCCCTGAAAAACCGATGAATGGCATAGGACAACTCGGAGCGGATCCGAAAAGCGGCGCCGTATTTATTAGTACGCGGCCGAAGGTGGGCGATGGTTCGAAGAAATTCGTCGGTGTGGCGCTTTTTCTGCAGCGGGTATGATTCCGGTGCCAGACTGATAATGCCCACACCTTCCGCCTGAATTTCCCATTTCTGTCCGCCCCCCTTGGACGCCACCAGTTTTCCTTCGATGGACACGGCACAACCGGTTGATATTTTTTTGATTTCTTCATAATTGGACAGATTCTCATCGGCGATGCTCTGTATGTTCTTCAGGCAGGAACCGTCATTAACCTCGATGAAGGAAAACCCCTTTGAATCCCGACGGGTTCTTACCCATCCATTGATGAGAACCTTGTCCATGGGGGCATCAGCTTCCAGAAGATGGAGAATTTTTATTCGTTTCATTCCTTTGCTCCCTTTTTATCCGAACCGCACGGTTATGTAATAGAGCTGATCGCTGCGCTGCAGGAGAATAACCACCGATGATTTCTTTCGATATTTGACAATCGCCTTTTCGAAATCTTTAGTTTCTTTGATGGGGATCTCGTCCATTTTTCGGATGACATCGCCGGGCTGTACCCCGATCTTTGAAAGGTGAGATCCGTTACGGAGTTTCGTTATGACCACGCCCTCTTTTGCCGCCAGATTATATTTCATCCGATTTCTTGTCGACACACCTTCTGCATCGATTCCCATTAATCGAAAGGCCAATTCCTTGGCCAGCTCCACGGGAAACACCGCAGTTTTTATGGATACTGCTTTATCCTCTTTATCCCGCCAGATGGTCGCAGATATGGTTTGCCCGGCGGCAATCCCTTTTAATAGAGATTCATATTGCACCGCGTCCGTCACTTTTTTGGATTCCAATGTACGGAGGATATCACCTTCCCGGATGCCGGCTTGCCGGGCCGGGCTTTTTTCTTCAACCGCTTTCACCAGCACGCCACCGATACTCTGAACGTTCAGATACTGCGCGATTCTTGCATCGATGTTTTGTACCGTTAATCCGATCCAGGCCGGTATCACTTCTCCGTATTGAATCAAGTCGTTAACAATCCGCTTGGCCTTGTTGATGGGAATGGCAAATCCTATTCCCTGGGCCTTGGCATAGATAGCGGTGTTGATGCCGATAAGCGCTCCGTTGATATTGAGCAGCGGGCCGCCGCTGTTTCCCGGGTTGATGGATGCATCGGTTTGAATAAAATCCTGAAACACACGGTCTTCGGTTCGGAAACTCCGGTTCAGCGCGCTGATCACCCCGGTGGTGACGGTATGGGAGAAGCCGAAGGGGTTACCGATGGCGATTACGGTTTCGCCGATCATCAAATCTTTAGAGTCCCCCATTTCAATGGCGGGCAAGGGTTTGTCCGATTCGATACGAAGTACGGCCAGATCGGAATCCGGATCAGAACCCACCACCTGGGCTTCATATTCCCGATCATCGTTTAAAATTGCGGTAATGGTACCGGTTTTCTCAACCACATGCGCATTGGTTAGAATAAACCCCCGCTTGCCGTCGATAATTACACCGGAACCGAGACTGTGCCGTTTATAGCGACGCTCAATGCCGGGCTCAAAGAAATCCTTGAAAAAGGAGTCGAAAAACGGATCCCTCCCGAATCCGGAAAAGGGGCTGACCCGTTTACGAACCTCATACTCCGAACTGATGTTGACCACTGCGGGGCTGACATTCCGAACCGCCTTGACAACTGGGGTTTCACGTTTAAAATCGGCGGCCTGGGACCAACCCGGAGCGGCCCACAACGACCATGTTATAAATAATAATAAGCATTTTAGGAGATTACGATTTTTCAATATGGATTTCAGAAGCACCGTGCAATATCCTCTATCTGTTAGATTTTTTTAACGATCATGGTATTTAATATCTTTCAGTGATATAAATAAAGAATGAAACCATTACTGAAAAAGTTAAATTAGGAAGCATCGAATCTTTGGGTACAATTCAACTGGAGTGCTGGAGCAATGGAATATTGGAGTGATGCAAAAGAAAAGATCTGTCCTTCGAACCAATACTCCTAAAACACTCTGAATTTATAGACCCTTCAAAGAATTATCCTTTTTTGGTCTATAGACAAATATTCTTTGCTAAAAGCATATCATGACTATCAACACCCTTCAAGATATCCTGCCATTGATTGAACAACCCAGCCGCTATTTAGGCACGGAAATAAATACGGTCAGGAAAGATCATAATAATGTTGCGCTTCGCGTGGCCCTTGCCTTTCCCGATTTATACGAAATCGGCATGTCGCATTTCGGCCTGCAGATTTTATATTCAATCCTGAACCAGGATCCAAAGATTGCTGCCGAGCGCGTATTTGCGCCGGGCACCGACATGGAGGCCTATCTTCGAGCCGCCAAGATTCCATTGATGTCCCTAGAGACCCACACCCCCCTGAAGCGGTTTGATATTGTCGGAGTTAGCCTTCTTTACGAGCTGAACTTCACCAACATCCTGACCATTCTCGATCTTGCCCAAATCCCCTTTTTTTCGAAACAGCGGGATTCTTCCCATCCCTTTATCATTGCCGGGGGGCCATGTGCCTGCAACCCGGAACCCCTGGCAGATCTGTTCGATGCAATGGTTATCGGAGATGGGGAAGAAGTTGTCTGTAAGATGGCAGCGACTTGGATCCATTGGAAACAAAGCGGGGACGGAAAAAGAGAGACACTTTTGCAGTTATGGTCAAAGATCGAGGGCGTTTACATTCCCGTATTCTTCAAGCCCGACTACAACGAATCAGGATTTCAGGTCTTATCGCCCGTCGATTCGGAGCATCGATTCACGACCCGCGCGGTGATATCCAGCCTGGATGAATCTTTTTTTCCGGATGCCCCTATTGTTCCCTTTGGTAAACCGGTTCATGATCGTTTGCGTCTTGAAGTGGCCCGGGGGTGCACACGCGGTTGCCGTTTCTGTCAGGCCGGCATGATTTATCGTCCGGTTCGCGAGCGAGCATCAGAAACGCTGCTCGAACAATCTAAAACATCGCTCGAGAATACGGGCTATGGGAATCTATCCCTATTGTCACTTAGTACCGGGGATTACGGTGCTATCGTTCCTTTGATGGAGCGCTTGATGGATCACTGCGATGCTCGAAGAACCGCTATTTCTCTTCCTTCCATCAGGGCCGGAACCTTGACCCCGAAGCTCATGAACCTGATCAAACGCGTACGGAAAACCGGGTTTACCATTGCTCCCGAAGCAGGCAGCCAGAAGCTTCGAGACGCGATCAATAAAAACATTACCGAAGAAGATATCCACCAGACGGTTGAAAATGCATTTCTCCTCGGGTGGCAGGTTATAAAACTCTATTTCATGATCGGCCTTCCCGCTGAAACCGAGGCGGATCTTAACGCCCTGGTTCGTCTTGTGAAGAGCCTCCGTAAGATCAAAACGTCCAAAGGGAGGAAGGGCAAGCTTAATGTCAGCGTTGCTTCTTTTATTCCAAAACCCCACACACCGTTTCAATGGTCACCCCAGCTACCGCTGTCCGAATCAAAAGAAAAGATCAAGTGGATACAGTCCAGCCTTAGGATACCGGGCGTTCAAGTGAAATGGCAGAACCCTGAAATGAGCATTCTCGAAGGCTTGTGGGCCAGAGGGGATCGAAGATTAAGCCGATTGCTGGTCTCAGCTTTTGAAAAGGGGTGCCGATTCGATGGATGGGGCGATCGGTTCCGGTTCGAGACATGGCAACAGGCGCTTTCCGACACCGGAATCGATATGGATTTCTATACCACTCGCACCAGAGACCTGAATGAACCATTGCCCTGGGATCACATAGACATGAAACTGTCCAAGGATTTTTTATCGGACGAATGGGAAAAGTCGCAGAAGGGGGAAAAGACCGAAGATTGCAGGGCCGGTGCCTGTCACATGTGCGGTGTTTGCGATTTTTCGAATCTTAAACCCGTGGTATTTGATGGATCAAAAGGCGAGCCGGGAGAAACCGAAACATCCACCGGCAAAGAGCCTGCCTATGTCAGGATGAAGGTTTCTTATGAAAAAATGAAGCAGGCCAGGTATTTTGGGCATTTGGAGCTTAGAAACATTCTGTTGCGTGCCATCCGACGGGCCGGAATACCTGTAAAATATTCACAAGGTTTTCATCCCATGCCAAAGGTCTCGTTCGATGACCCGCTGCCGGTGGGAACGGAAAGCCGACAGGAGTTCTTTTACATCACCCTTGAAGACAGGATGAAACCCAGGGATGTGATGAAGCGACTAAATGACCATCTGCCGGAAGGTTTAAGCATATTAAGTTGCCAACTGTGGGTTCGAAAATCCGCTAAGGACCCAAACGGCTGCCGAACCTATGACATCATGCTGCCCCATGACTCATTTGATAAAGCCCGATTAGATGGTTTTATTCAGCAAAAAGAGTGGATGCTTCAGCGAGTGGCTCGGAAAGGAAGCACAAAAGAAATCGATCTCAAGCAGATCGTAACCGACATAAATTTACATTCATCTAACCGCTTAAAAATGGTAATTAGGATTGTGCCCGGTAAAACACCGAGACCCATTGAAGTGCTGGCATCGGTTTTTAATCTTCCGGAGGAATCGGTGAAACAGGCACGAATCGTTAAGGTATAGCTGAACCTTTGAACGCATACAACAGGAGCATATCGGAGTGATATATAAAGAATTGATAACAAACGTCACCGAACACGAAACACGGGTAGCGCTGCTGGAAGACGGAAACATCGTCGAACTGTTCATCGAACGGTCGGATGATGCCGATATTACCGGAAACATCTATAAGGGCCGCGTCCAGCGGGTGCTTCCTGGCATGCAGGCGGCATTTGTGGACATCGGTTTAAATCAGGCGGCTTTTATCTATGTGGATGATATATATATGGAAAGCTATGATCTTCTTGAGCAACGGATCGACCATGAAAATATCATATCTGATATGGTCGATCCGGATTCCGAATCGCATTATGAAAATCGCAGCATGCCCATTGAAGATCTCATTACCGAAGGGGAGGAAATTCTCGTTCAGGTCGCCAAATCTCCCATCGGCACCAAGGGCGCGCGCATTACCTCTTATGTGTCGCTTCCGGGTCGGTTCCTGGTTTTAATGCCGACCTCGGATCACGTCGGTATTTCCAGAAGAATTGAAAATGAAGCGGAAAGGACCCGCTTAAAAAACATGGTTATGGAACTCAGGCAGGGAAACGGGCTCGGCTATATCGTTCGCACTGCAGCGGAAGGCATACAACCGGAAAAACTCACCTACGAGATGGGATTTCTTAAGAATCTCTGGAACAATATACAAAAGAAACACAAACGTGCCCCGGTGCTGTCATTGCTCCACCAGGAGATTACCATCAGCCTGAGGGCCGTTCGAGATCTGATGACTCAGGAGGCTGATCGATTGGTTATCGACTCCAAAAATGAGTATAAATCGATTCTCGAATTCTTGAATGTATTTAACCCCAACCTAAAGGATTCCGTGGAATTCTATGAAGGAAGCGAATCGATCTTTGACGCCTACAACCTTGAAGCCGATATCTCCCGAGCCTTAAAGCGGAAGGTCTGGCTCAAGTCCGGCGGCTATATTGTAATTGAGCAGACCGAAGCCCTTGTTGCCGTTGATGTGAACACCGGCCGTTATGTGGGAACCCATAATTTGGAAGAAACGATTCTAAAAACCAATCTCGAAGCGGTTAAAGAGATTGCATATCAAATTCGTCTTCGAGACACGGGCGGGATCATCATCATCGACTTTATCGATATGGAGAAAAAAACCAACCAGGAGAAGGTTTTTAATGCACTGACCGAAGCATTCAAAAGGGACCGGAGCAAAACCCATGTGCTGCCCATGTCTGATATGGGACTCATTCAAATGACGCGGAAGCGAGTCCGAAAGCCGTTGAACCGACTGCTTTGCGAGCCCTGCTACTACTGCGATGGAGAAGGTTCTTTGCTTTCAAAACACTCCATTTGTTATAATATTTATCGAGAGATTCTTCGAGAGGCCCACGGAATGACGGGCGCCAGGTTGACGGTCAAGGTCAATCCCAAAATCGCCGAACTGCTTCACGGAGAGGAAAACCACCTCGTCACATCTGTTGAGCGAACCATCGGCAAACAAATTGTCATATATCCGAACGCTCAGTTCCACCTGGAAGAATTTGATATTTTTGAAGTTCTTAAGGATTGATGGGCCGCCAAAGCTTCATTTATGCTTGACAGAATCGATACATATGGTTTAAAGTATCTGATTTTTGAAACATCTTTATAAAACGCCATCGATCATTTCGATTTGCTGATGAGAGGGAAGCACCATTATGAAAAGAACATTTCAACCGAGCAACGTCAAGCGCGCCCGAACCCACGGGTTTATGAAACGGATGTCGACAAAGCAGGGAAGGAAAATTATCAACCGAAGACGAGCGAGGGGAAGAAAACGATTGGCCGTATAACCAGCTGAATTAACTCGTAAATTATGCCAGTCGGCATAATTCGATAGAATCCGAAAACAATTTCGAACAGTTGGTTGCAGGGAAGAATTATCTCTTGCGCAGATTTTCATTTACCAAGGCGGATCGAATTCTCAAACGATCCGATTTTCTGCGATTATTAAAAACCGGGAAGACCGTTCATAATCGGTATTTTATGATTTCCTATTGCCCGGGACGTTACGATAGAAACCGCCTTGGTGTCACCGTATCGAAAAGGGTTGGCAACGCTGCGACGCGCAACAGGATCAAGCGTTACGTGAGAGAGCACTTTCGGCTAAACAAGCATGATTTGGCAGGTCGCTGGGATATTAATGTTATTGCAAGAAGGGATGCAGCTGTAATTGATTCCAAAGAAACGAACAAATGGCTGCACCACCTTTATAGAAGAATCGAGACGCCTTGAGATTAAATAGAATCTTTCTGTTCATCATAAAAGCGTACCAATATCTAATATCTCCCTTAATGGGACCAGCTTGCCGATTTTATCCAACCTGTTCGGATTATGCGCATCAGGCTGTGGATCGATACGGCCTGGTTAGCGGCGGGTTTCTTGCGCTGAAACGAATGCTGAAGTGCCACCCCTTTCATCAAGGAGGGGTGGATCATGTTCCGGCGCATCCAGACAACCGGTCGTTATAAATTCCAACCCTAGAGTTCTTGCCCAACAGGATTTTCCCTGTCGCTCGGCTATACTCGATGCTGTTTTCAGGATTCCTTGATTAAGGTTAGGAGAGAATTATGAAGGATCAGGCTCGATTATTTATTGCAATCGCACTTTCATTTGTTGTGTTTTTTGTGTGGCAGTTGATCTTTGTTGATAAAGAAAAGGAGAAGGGTCAGCCGCCTCAACCCAGCCAGGAAGCACCGATTGCACCAGGACAACCCTATGTTTCAGAGAAACAAAAAGAGATAACAGCCGTCAAGCCGGCTCAACCAGCAGCCACCGCCTTGGTACAGAA
>CAYSUA010000172.1:0-10632 GCA_964433795.1 uncultured Desulfobacteraceae bacterium
AGTCACACGCACACGAATCGGCTCACCTCCAAAGCCTATTCCAGTAAACAACTTGGGCTTTGTAAATAACCGCAATGTTTTATTCTATCATGTTAAGCAGCATTTCGACTGCAATTTCCGAAAATTCATTATCATTGATATGATTATCCAATTCAACCACCTTTATTTCCGGGTTAAGGTTATTCTTCAACGTTGTTAAGAATGCCTGGTCTGCTTCCGGCCACCAAAAAGGCCCTCCCTCGCTATCGGTCACGGAAAAACCCTGTAAAGGAATCAGGAATTCTACCGGACCTTTTGCATTGTTGGCTTTCTGGGCAAATATCTCCCCCAGTTGCCGGTTATCCTCCACATTCGTCCGCATCAGAGTGGTGGTGGGTTTTGACTGATAGAAATTCCGGCCACGGTATTTTTCCGGAACCGTATCCGGCGGACCGAAATTTACCATATCGATACAGCCCGGTACGATGAGGTGTGGGATACCGGCTTTGCCCGGAGCTTCCAGCCGGTGTTTGCCTGCCGTCAGGATCCCGCCCAATAACTCGTCCGACCATTCCGTGGTGGTGATGTCCAATACTGCTTTCACGTACCCTTCTTCCACCATGGCCTCCATGGTTTTGCCGCCTGCTCCGGATCCGTGGAAGATCAATACCTCATACCCCTTGGATTGTAATATATCCCGGCACCGGCTTACACAGGGAGTGGTCTGGCCGAACATGGAGGCGGTGATTATCGGTTTCTCATCTTCCCGGGCGGTATAATCCATTTTAACCATTCCGCAAATAGCCCCTGCCGCTTGCCGGAATATCTTTTCACTGATCTGATTGATACCGGCCACATCGACAATTGAAGGAATCATGGTAATGTCTTTTAAGCCGACATAAAACGAGGTATCGCCCGAAGCCACGGTTGAAACCATTACTTTGGGAATTCCGATGGGAAGGGTTCGCATGGCGGAGGTTATGATGCCGGTTCCTCCTGAACCGCCCAATCCAACGATCCCGTCAAATCCGGTTTCCTCATACAGCTTTTTAGTGAGAACCGATACCCCTACGCTCATGACCTTCATGGCATTTCCCCGGTCTTTTTCCTCTTGGAGATTCTTTAGGTCACCGCCTCCGGCAGCGGCTACCTGCTCATTGGTAATGTCTACCTTGAACAGACCGGCATCAGGGTACGTACCGAAATCCATGGCGATAACCTCGTTACCGTCATCCTCGATTAATTTTTCCAAATAATCGTATTCTTCCCCCTTAACATCAAAGGCTCCGATCATCAGTATTCTGTTCGGCATGCGTATCTCCTTTTCCATTCATAGAAAAAGACTGAAATCAGGGACTATATAGTTTCTAACCCCGATAAACGGGATAAGTGCCTTCACCAAATTTCTAAGGCACTAATTAGCTTATTTTTTATAGATCAGCAAGGAGCCCGACCATAGCAGGGGAGAAGGATGGTTCAAAGATGCGGTTCATACAATTGTGTCTGAGTCTATTTAGTGATAATAGCTTAATCGTTTCGGGTAGCGATTATTGGTCAATGTTATAGAACAGTCCGAAGAAGGAGGAGATGAATGAATTGCATATACCGGCACACCAACATTATCGCCAGAGACTGGCGGAAACTGTCCCAATTCTACGAAACGGTGTTCGATTGTGTTCGTGTACCGCCCGAACGTGACCTCGCCGGCAGCTGGCTCGAAAAGGGAACCGGGGTGGCTGGTGCGAAATTGTCGGGTGTACAGCTGCGTCTGCCGGGGCATGGAGATACCGGTCCGACCCTTGAGGTTTTCCAATATTCTGAAAACGAGGAAAGGCTTCCGCCTGCGGCTAATCGAGTGGGGATTTGCCACCTCGCATTCGAGGTGGACAATGTGTCTGAAGCCATGGAGGAGGTTTTAGCGAACGGCGGCCATAAGGTTGGAAATGTTACGTCATTCGACGTTGAAGGCATCGGTACCATATCATTTGTATATATTGCGGATCCGGAAGGCAATCTTATTGAGCTTCAAGCCTTTGATTGAGTATCTCGGAAATTCTACGACCTATTTAACTTAAGAACACTGAAAAGAAAGGAGAGCCTCATGAGTTGGCCGATTAACCATTTTCACTACATTCCCGCGTCTTCAAGTTTTATTGAAATGATGCCGGGGGCCATGAAAGCGATGAACCAGTGTGCGGCAGTAAAACAGGGAGAAAACGTGGTGATTGCCTGCGACACCAATAAATTACGTCTGGCCGAGGCGCTGGCAGCAGCGGCCTACGCGGTAGGGGGAATTCCAACCATCGCCGCTTTTCCTCCCACCGGTGCTCATGGCGCACAAGTACCGGATCCGGTCGTGGGAGCATGTGCGAGAAGCGATGTCTTCTTTTTACCCACTACATGGTCCATGACCCATACGGATGCCCGCATTGAGGCAATAAAAAACGGTGCCCGGGGCTCAACCATGTGTGAAGTCACCGAAGACTGTCTCTGCGCCGGGGGAATCCTTGCAGACTATGAGGAGAACGACCGCGTGGGTCGCAAACTCGGCGAGATTATCCGCAAGGGAAAAAAGATCCGGCTTACCTCGGTGGGCGGTACTGATTTGCAAGGCGAAATCACGGATCGGCCGGTCCAATATGAAACCGGTCTATTCCGGGAACCCGGACAATTTGCGGCCCTGCCCAACAGCGAGCTTAATATATCGCCTATCGAGGGTACGACAGAAGGCGTTATCGTGGGGGATGTGAGGCTCATGGGATACGGCGTCCTTCCTGACGAGCCGTTTACCATAGAAGTCAAAGCCGGGGAGATTGTCAAAGTCTCTGGCGGCAAACCCGCAGATTACCTGAACGAGACCTTAAAGGGGTTTAATGATCAAACAGCCTACAACCTGGCTGAGTTTGCCGTAGGTTTAAATCCGGCCTGCCGGCCTTACGCCACGAATCTTGAAGATTTGGGTAAATTGGGCTTCGGCCACAGTGGTATCGGCAGCAGCTATGCCATCGGCGGTGAGGTGGCAGCGCCTTGCCACATCGACGTTATATACTCTCAGGTTTCACTGGAAATCGATGACCAGGTAATACTGGATAAGGGCGAAGTGAAGATATAAAGATAAGGGGCTTTTAACTTTTCGTTGGTTTCCTTATGGTGGGATTAATCGGTCAACTCATATTGGCCATTCTGGCTGCGGTGGGAATACTCGTCTTTGCCGTATTCCTATTCTTGCGTGTGGCCGACAAGTTGTTGAAGCGTTTCAACATAAAGCCCTAATCTGGATGGATCAACCCGAAAAATATTATAAACATGCCAAAATGGCATGGTGAATACCGATATGGGTTTTATTTATTTATTTAATAATTTAAGAGGGTTATGATATTTTTCGTGTTTTGGCCTACCCACTTTTAATATGCGTTCTTCGTTTTTTATGTCGTCTCTATAGTATCCTTTATTCAAATATCTACAATTAAAACAGATAGTTAAATATAAACAATCGCTTTGGCATCCGGATTGCTATAGAGTAGAGCAAGATATTATTCGGAGTTTGTTGTTCCAATATTGGGGAAAGCGTCTTCTAAGTCCACGTACCGTTCTGTAAGGGAACCAAAGAGTTTTAGGGCTTCGACCGGCTCTAAAATCTCAAGTTTATTTCGATCACTTTGCGACTTCGACAGCGTCACTTTAAAAAATTCGCCTTCAGGTGATCGGTAGAGGGATACATTACGATCAATGGTTTCATGCTCTCTTCGATATCGGTCATCGCCCTGCGCAAGCAGTATGGAATTTCTTGTTGTGTAGTGTTTGCCTTGGATATCCGCTTCCCAATCATTTGGAGATTTCATGGCGAACCTCGTATCGGATATGGTGAATAAAGGGCATTGTCTTCAATCTAACAGCGTGAGGCACTCAGTATATGAATTATACTATCAAAAAGATTTGTCCAATTTGTAAATGTGAAGAACTCATTCAGCTCAAACGAACATGGTGGATGTTCTTTCTGCCATTTTCAAAACGTTATCGATGCGCCTATTGTTACAACAAGATAATCATTTTTTTCTGAAAATAATGAGCCTTTATCATAAACTATTTTTTAAAAAATTCCATCACCTTCATTTCTCACCTCTTTCCTGGGGGGTAGTTCGCCGTGGGCCACCCTTTTTTTGTTCCCGTCTTAAAGATTCATAACGATATTGTCGATAATAATAGCAGAACCATCCTGCCGGGAGGTGGGATGGCAGAATAATGTATTGAAGGTGATTAGAAATGGAAATGCTGAAAGGACAAGACAATTTCAGTGTCGACAATGGAGCAAAGACCGTTAGATCGTTGAGGGTTAAACGGTGCCCCGATTGTTATACCAATGTTTCGGTACACGCAACCCAATGTCCGTCCTGTAAACAGAAAATCAAATTGAAAATCGACAAACACGGCTATGCAAAGAGACCGATCAATTGGTTTGCGTACTTTTCGTGTTTTATGTCCTGGCTCGGTGTTGTGATATATATCTGGTGGGCTTTTTTCAAGGAATAGGTCGAATCGGTTTAATTTGTCAGTCTGTTTAAAATGTCCACTACCTTTGGATCGAGAATTCCCGTTTCAGTCGATCTTCCGATTTCATCCAATGCAGAAGCCCGCTCTAAATTTTCACGGTAGGGCCGCCATGATGTGAGGGCATCGTATATGTCGGCCACCATTACAATCCGTGATCCGATGGGTATTTCTTCCCCTTTTAGGCCGTCCGGATATCCCGAACCGTTAAAGCTTTCATGGCTGTGGCGAACGATACTCAATAGCTTCTCTGATTCATAGCCTTTTGTTTGGAGTATGCGGGCACCTTCTACGGAATGTTTTTGTACTTCCAGCAATTCATTGGCACTCAGAACACCCCGGCGGTTTAAAAGATGGTGGGGGATAATCTCTTTCCCAATGTCGGCTACAAAGCCGGCGTTAAGGATTTCCGTTTTTTCATGTTCGGAAATATCAAGTTCAGATGCAATGGCGTAAGAGAGAAAGGATACGACTTTGGAGTGCCCGATGCTTCCATCAAGGGCTTCCACCCTCAGAATCAACTCCTCGGGAATATCGATTCTTTCTACCACGTGACGATATTTTTCATACAAAGCTTCCGGAATTTTCTCTCTATCCAAAAGGACGTCCTTTAATCCAATGACCTCATAAACACTAACCCGGTTTCTCTTGCCTTTAATCTTAATTTTTTCCTGCTCTTCCCGCTTCATGGTAGCTTCTGCAAAAGCCACTTTCAGTTCAACATTGTCCGGTTGAATTTGCAGAGATTGTTCGAAGTATTTCAAAGCTTCCTGGGCCTCCTCTATGGACATATGTAATTGGCCGATTTCCTGGTATAATATAGCATTTTCCTTATCATCAGCGGCTTGATTCAATCGTTGATGAAGTTCGTCCAGCTTGCCCTCCACTTTCATATTCACATTTTCCAAAAGAGACATGTCCCGAATCGGCCGGCTGTCAATGAAGGGACTCACGCCTTCCAGAGTAAAATCATCAATGAGGATCGATCCCGGCGGACACGCTTTCTCCATCCGCGCTGCCAAATTTACGACATCTCCAATCGTTGTATAGGCTTTACGTTTGGAGCCGATAAGTCCCATAATAGCTGCTCCTGAAGCGATGGCGATCCGCATCTCCCATGGATAATCGCCAACATTTGCCATCTTTTCCTGCATTTTTATTGCAGCGACCACTGCAAGCAGCCGGTAATTTTCATAATCGAGAGGGGCGCCGAATTCCGCCATGATTCCATCGCCCAAATATTTGTCGATATGGCCTCTGTAGTCCATCAGGATGGGCTCCATATCGTTAAGATACCGGTTGAGATCTCGAACGGCCAATTCCGGACTGTGCGCTTCAGAATATGTCGTGAATCCGACAAGATCAGAAAACATAACACTGACACTTCGTTTTTCGTTCCGGAGTCGCCCTTCAATCATCAACTTTGCCACAGATGAATCCATGGTGATGTATAATGCTTCCTCCACTTTGACTTTGAGGGTCTCGATGGCCTGTTTGGAATTTTCAAGTTCGACAGTACGCTCTTTAACGTTTTCCTCGAGGTTCTTGCTGTACTTGTTTAATGCAAAGTTTGCTTCCTTTAACTCATTCTGATGTTGCTGCAGTTGCTCGTTCAGTGTCGTAGTTTGTATGATCTCCGAGCGGAGTTTTTCCTGCTGCTTTCCCACGACAGTACCCGAAAGGATCAAGAACCCTCCCCATGCGGCCACATGGAGATAAAGATCGACGCGGGTGGCCGGCATTGTAAAGAGAAAAGGGTACAGGGTGATGTAGATCGTCATAAGGGCGATGCAGAGAAAAGCACCGAGAACAGAAAGACGCAAACCCAAATAGTAACCGGCCAGGATGATCGGTAGGAAATAGAAGTTTAAAAATGCCAGCTTCTGCGGAATATAGTAGTTGATGAGAAATACGGTTACTAAAATGATCAAAATGAAAGATTGCTCGAAATTATCCAAAAGGTACGATTTGATTTTTTCCATGGTTTAATCCCGGTTATCTATTTAAAACTTCATAAAAAACATAATATGCCCGCATATCTATCTGGATCAGGGCGAGTTGTACAGTCAAAAGGAAATCAGATTCCGGGGCAAGTGTATCTTATCAAATACTATATAACGGCATCTAAAAGAATATCAAAAAACTATCAGTAAAATACCAGGTAAATACTGATACTTTATATCGGCATAACCCATTAAATCTTAAAGCGGTTGCCGATTATACGAATGGATTGATAACCACCTCTAGAGAATTGGGATTCTCACTCGCTTCTTAAAAAACCCCATTCGCCCTCATCTGATACCGCAATCATGTATCTTAGGGGTGCGAAATTTGAGATATAATCTATTTTTGTGCCATTATCCAAATACCCCGGGGGTGCTCGGAAGGAAATTCCAATGCAAGATTACACCGTTCCATATAGGCTTTTGCTGCCGGGTCATTATTGCTGATGGAAGAAAAAACGTTTTGCGCTTGCCTGAGATTACCTTTGTAAAACAGGTCCAGTGCCTCGGAAAATGTTTGAAGGTCATATTTTTTCTGCTCATATGAATCTTTCATCATCGGTTCATATACGGTTACCGGTTCTTTTTTTCCCACCACCACCAGGCGGCCAAGCTCTCGGGCCGGAAACACGTTTCCCACAATGGAGCGAGTGGATTCGGAGATCATGGTGTAGGTTCCGAATTCCTTGTTGGCGCCTTCCAGCCGAGATGCCAAATTGGCCGCATCCCCCAAGACGGTATAGTCAAACCTGAGATTGGATCCTAGGTTGCCCACCACCACCGGACCGGTATTTATCCCGATCCGCATCAAAATATCTTTTCCGATCCGGTTTATGAAAATGGGCCGCATTTCCGCCAGCCGCATCTGGCATCGAAGTGCTGTTCGGACGGCCCGGATGGCGTGATCTTCGACTTCCAGAGGAGCGTTCCAGAAAGCGATAATTGCATCCCCCTCATATTTGTCCACCGTCCCCTCCTCTTCGTGAATAATATCGGTCATGGCCGAAAGATATTCATTTAAAAAACGGGTTAGCGTCTCCGGGTCGAGTCCTTCGGATATGGTGGTGAACCCTTGAAGATCTGAAAAGAAGATGGAGAGATCTTTTCTCTCCCCCCCTAATTTCAGCTTCGATGGATTTTGGATGAGCTGGTCGATAACATCCGGATTCAGATACTGTCTGAATGCATTTTTAATAAACCGTTTTTGTTTTCCTTCGGTGGCATAGTTAACCACCAAAGATGTCAAAATAGCCCCGAAAACACCGATTTCCTCAACCATCAGAGAGAGCCAGTATCCCGTGTGATACATGAACAGGGACAGGGCGACGGGAATCAAAACAGTCAATGTGCTGATGATGACACTTTGGAGGGGGCTGCTGAATATTGAAAGCAGACCGGCACAAGATAAAGAAAGCAACAACAATAAAGAGATATCCAGCCATTTCGGTGATCGTGAAATAAAATCGTTGGATAACAAATTGTCTAAAACGGTGGCCTGGATTTCAACTCCCGGATAGACGCCGCCGACGGGGGTCGGTTTCAAATCATAGAGCCCGGGGGCTGAAAATCCGAAAAGAACATATTTGTCTTTAAAGATATGTTCCCCTTCAAGGGTCGGTTTTTCGCCCGACATCAATCGGATTTCGGATTGCAGAACCGCGGCAGCGCTGTAGGCTTTATATGAACCGGATGTGCCGCGATAGCGCAGAATTGCATTCGTAAGGCCGTCAACGGGAATAGCATGATCGCCAACGGACAGTTTTTCTTTTTCGATTGTTATGGGAACTGCCGGACTGCCGGCAAGGAATG
Source organism: uncultured Desulfobacteraceae bacterium (assembly GCA_964433795.1). Lineage (GTDB taxonomy): Bacteria > Desulfobacterota > Desulfobacteria > Desulfobacterales > SURF-15 > DUZK01. The sequence continues at coordinate 8,340 of CAYSUA010000172.1, forward strand.
TGCCCAATCCCAGCGCGGGCAGCGCACTGCCGTCGAATAGACCCAGTAACTTTACACGCCGGTAAGTACCATCTGAATCCGGATCCAGGTGCACGTTGCTTAAAACCGCAGACGGTGCTGCCAGTTCAGCTATCGGGAAACTGGCTTTCGGGTAATTTAAAATCCCTTTTGCTTCCTGTGACAACGCCTGCTTTATACCGGCGACATTCAGATTCGGTCGGGGCACCTGCTGCGGCCAACTGATTTCACGACCGCTTTCTCTGCCCAGAAAAACCGTGCCGACAAATCGACCGTAACCGGAAACAGACTCTCCCAAAGCCGCATCGTCTTCCACGCCATACTTTGAGGGCTCCGTGAACAGGACGTCGAAGGCCAGCGCCCTTGCCTCATGTCTTTTACAGAAATTTACAATGGCTGAGTAGACTTCCCTCGGCCAGGGCCAGGACAGCCCGTTTTCTTTAAGTGCCCAGTCCAGGCTGTTTTGATCCAGCAGAATCAAGCGAATTCGGTCCGTGGCCACCCCGGGCCGGGCCATTATCTTTACCCGCCAGTCCCATGTCTTTGCTTCCCAGGAAATCAACCACCCTGGAGTCCAAAGCAAGAGTGCGACACCGGCGCTTGCAAATCCCACCACCAGCCCGCGGCGGATTCTTTTTGCGACTCTATCCTCTCCCGCCATGGATTAGAAGCTTTCCGATATCCGGTTGAATCTTTCCTCTCTGGCAACAACTATATTTACGGGTCGATACGGACCGATGATTTTCCGGATATCCTTGATCCGGCTTTGAGGCGATGGGTGGGTCTTGGCAAAGTCTAGCCCGCCGGGTTTAAGCCTTTTTTCCATCTCCTTCAACATTTCCACAAGCCCGTTTGGGTCATACCCGATCCGTTCTAGAATCTTGACGGCCGCTAAATCCGCCTGCCGTTCAAATTCGCGCGAGTAGCCTGAATTTATCAGTGTTTTGGTAATATCCGAAATGGAATCCTCAAATGCGCCTGCCAGCAGTGCCACATCACCGGGGGCGAATGACTTTGCGCCTTCGATGCCGATAGTGGTCAGTGCCGAGGTGATACGGGATTTTTTTATTGCCTGAAGACCGTGCTTGTTTTGCACATGGCCGATTTCATGGGCCAGTACCGCTGCCAAAGCATCCTCATTCCGGCAGCATCGGAGCAACCCTTTGGTTACGAATATCAGCCCACCGGGAGATGCAAAGGCATTGATCTCTTCTGAATCAAGAACCATAAAGTAATATCCGCCGAAAGTTTCCGGCAAATCTGAAACCATGGCCAGGCTCTGTCCGATGAGATTGATATAGCGGTTTAACGCATCTTCCGGATAAGGATCGTTTTGATGCAGAACCATTGCCCCAACGGAACGCCCCAAATAGTATTCCTGTTCGGGAGTGAAATCCTGAAAACTTTTGGCCACCGCCATGGTGGATTTTATAAGGGATTCCGCTTGGCCATCTGTGAGCAGCCCGGTGGCAATCCCGACAGCCGCCCCCACTTCACTGACTTTTTCTACAGATCGACATCCGGATAATACCCAGGAAACCATCAGCATGGCGGCGCTGACGATTAGCGGAAAACAGAGCTGTTTCTTCTTTTTCGATGCCTTCATTAGACACCTCCTTGGGGGGAGAGTTCACCCTCCTCAAGAAACATTTGCATCTGTCCCTGCGAGACCGCCATCCTTTCCATTCGATCGATCCACGTAAAATCGATATCCGGATTCCTGGCCCTGAACTCCCCCTCGACCTGCTTATTGAATCCCTTGCCGGCCAAAGCAATTTCATCACTGGCGGCCGCAAGGTTAACATCATCTGCCCCGGGTCTGAGTATGATGGTTTTTTTTGTCAGAGCCGCACTGTGCATCCAACCGTCTTTATCAGCAGTAACCAGTCCCACACGAATCCAGGCGCCCTTGGATTCGAGCATTTCCACCCGATCTCCATAAGATAGGCGAGCCACGATCTTAGCCAAAAAAGAGGGCTTGCCCCGAACTTCGCTACGTTTTACCTGGACGCTCATCATTTTCGATTTTGCCGCAAAGGATGCAACGGCGATTAACAAAATGAAAAGGATTGCAAAACGAATCATTTTTAATCCATTCATTCCATCCACTCCCTTCTCTTTAAAAGTACCCAAAACGGTTTGCCACAAAGTCACAAAGACAGAAAGAGATTATTATATTTTTTCTTCGTGCCTTAAAAACACAAATTCCAGAATTAATTGCCTAACCCCGATAAACGGGATAAGTGCCTTCACCAAATTTTTTTCTTGTTAAAAA
>CAYSUA010000173.1:0-10561 GCA_964433795.1 uncultured Desulfobacteraceae bacterium
GCACCTGCTGGCAAGCGGTATGGCAGGATGGGCGAGACCCTATCACGTCAATTATCTTTGGGAGCATGTGGATCGGAACAAGAAAAGCCTTACCATCAATCTGGGTTCGCCGGAAGGCCAGGCGATTATTCACAAGCTTGTGGCGGATGCAGATGTTTTTCTCAACAACTTCAGGCCGTACGAAATGGAAAAGTTCAATCTCACCTATGAGACGTTGTCCAACATTAATCCTAAGATTATTTATGCGAACCTTACCGGCTACGGCCAGCGGGGCCCTGAAAAAAACACCGGCGGGTACGATTCCGTGGCATTTTGGGCACGCAGCGGGGTGATGGATCTGATGCACGAGCCGGAATCCGCCCCCAACATTTCACGACCGGCATACGGAGACAGCGTTACATCCCAGAGCCTTCTTGCAGGCGTTATGGCGGCGTTGTTTATGCGGGAACGCACCGGAGAGGGCCAGGAGGTGGAAGTATCGCTTTACAACACGGCCACGTTTGTTCTGGGCGCCTGTGTATCCGGCTGTCTGGTCACCGGTGAGGATTCGGTTAGACCGCATCGGCGCACCATGGGAAATCCGATCCGAAATATTTACCCCACCAGCGACAATCGGTGGGTCATGCTGGGCATGACCAACTCCCAGCATTACTGGCCGGGATTCTGCAAGGCCGTAGAGCGCCCGGAACTCGAAAACGACCCCAAATTTGCCACGCAAGATGCAAGATCCGAAAATGCCTCGGATTTGGTGGAAATCATCGAAGAGATCTTTCTGACCAAAACATATGCGGATTGGATGGAGATTCTGAGCGCGAATAAACTTGTGTGGTCACCGGTGCAAACACCGCTTGAGGTGACTCAGGATGAACAGGCAATGGCCAATGATTTCTTCAGTGAATGGGACCACCCCACATATGGTAAAATAAAGTTGCTGAATAACCCCATTAAACTGTCCGGATTTCCTGCCGAGAATCGGTGCAGGGGACCGGAGCTCGGCGAACATAATGAGGAAATCCTGAGCCGGGCGGGTTACAGCAACGATGAAATCGCCAAGATGCGGGAGAACAAGATCATCTGAAATTCAAAATATTTTACACTTCGATGAGGCGGCCGCCGGCAGGAAGGTCGGATACGCTGTATCCGAACGCCTTTAGCATCTTTCGGGTGGCATTCTTGTTCGGTTTCCACCCCATACGAGTACCCCTGAAATGGGTGGCCACTTGATAATCCACTACAGGCGACAGCGTTCCCATGGCTAAAAAATGGGTTTGATGGGATGAGTTTCCCTGGGGCCCGCCGCGGCTTGACCATAGCGCATCCACCAGACAGAGCTGTTGCCGTGGAAAGAGGACTTTTCCGCTCTTTTTGTCCAGAGGGCCAAGGACTTCCCGGCTTTGATTGATGCCGATGACATAGTCCAGACCACCGCCGGAATGGGCCGGCCATGGAGAAAATGTGCCGAGATGGTTTTTCATGGTCATGGTGAAATTGCCGAATCGGCTGCTGTGGCCTTTGCACATCGAAATGTTAACCAGGATGTCCACAAATCCGTTAACCAGATATTTGAGACAATCGGTGCTGCCGTTCCAGGCATCCGCGTTAATATCCGTTGCGGTTCCGATGCCTCCCCATTTTCCTTGGATTCGACACCCATCTGGAAGTCCTGTAAACGGGGATTTTCCGTGCATACTTTTACCGTGGCTGGCATCATAGATATGGATATTGTCGGGTCGAACACCAATCGTACCGGTGAAGGTGTTGCAGATTTTTGCCATTACCGCACTTCGTGTATGCTGCCGGCCGAGGTTGTTGGTTTTTACGGCAACCACTGTCTCCTGCCAGGATTTCTTCGGCGGTTTTACAAAAATTGTCTTCCATGCAGCCTCGGGATCCCTGAGTTCCGTCAGATCGCAGGCGAGTTTATCCATGTTTTCCCAGACCACCTGAGTGTTCACAAGCTTATCCTGTCGCGACCAGCCGGCGTTCGGTTTATTTCCTTTGATCATATTCTTGTCTGTGACCGCCACGACCCTGAGATTGTCGATATTCGGATGAACGAGGGTTTTGGGAGCCCAGGCCGCATCGATTTTGGGGATGAACACCATGGGAAATCCTGTAATCCCGGCTCCGGCCGCTATCGTGTTTTTCATAAACTGTCTTCTGGTGTATGTATAAATATGTTGATTCATTTGTGATTCCTTCTTTCAGCCCCTATATTCGAACCCAATCCCTCACCAAGCAAGGAGCTTTATTTCTAATTCTAATACCTGAAATTGAACAAAACAATACAGGAGGCTTTTTGGACACGGACTCTATTTTTTCTTCTCTTTTTTCCAGGCGAGCCCTTCTTCGCATAAGTCCACAATTTTGCAGGCCTCGTGATTCGGCTTTCGGGCCTTGCAAACAGCACGACCGTGAAGAATGAGGAGGTTGGAGAAGCGGGCCCATTGTTTTTTTGGTACGATCTTCATTAAATCGAATTCCACCTTGACCGGGTCCTTATTCTGGGACAGCCCGATTCGCTGGGACAACCTGAGCACATGGGTGTCCACCACAATGCCCGGAATATCAAAGGCTTCCCCCAGAACGAGGTTGGCGGTTTTTCTGCCGACCCCCGGCAAGGATACCAGATCGTCAAGATTCGCAGGCACTCGACCGCTGTGTTTTTCGGTTAGTTCTGTTGTAAATCCCTTTATGGCCTTGGCCTTGTTCCGGAAGAACCCGGTGGGCCGGATATCTTCTTCAAGCTCATCAAGGTCGATCCGGGCATAATCTTTCGCGGTTTCATATTTTTTGAAAAGGTTCGCCGTCACCATGTTTACTCTTTCATCCGTGCACTGGGCCGAGAGCACGGTGGCGACCAGAAGTTCAAGCGGGTTGGTGAAATGAAGAGCGGTTTTCGGATCGGGATACAGCTTTTCCAGTATTTTTATTATATAGTGCACTCGTCTGTTTAAACTATCCTGCGCCATGGTTGTATCCTTTAGCAATTTGGTATCGTTCTCAGAGGCTATCTAAAAAATGCTTCTAATCTAATTCAAGTCCCATCAGTATGTTGTCATAATACTTTCCGTTAATATAAAACTCCCTGGTGATTCTTCCTTCTTCAACGAATCCGAGTTTTCGGTACATGTCCATTGCCCGGGTATTATCCGGGCGAACCTTTAGATTGATCTTTCGAATTTTAGCGGTTCTCGCCCATTCCACCAGACTTTTGACAAGACCTCGGCCGATACCTAACCCCCAATGATCCTTTAACACGCTGACTCCAAATATACCCGTGTGCGTTATCCTCGGGCGGGTTCCGGATCTGAAATTTAAAATCCCGACGATTTGCTCGTTCATTTCAGCAATGAGTATCAACCAATTTCCGATTTTTATACTCCGGTCAATGAGCTTTTGCTGATCTCTGAGGGTTAAGCCCAGCTCCCCGGGACCGTAAGACAGATAATCCGTTTCTTCACCCACCCGACCGGTAAATTTTAGAATTTCGGAAGCATCTTTGATATCAGTTTTCCGGATAAGATTTTTCTGCCCGTTTGTTAAGGTAATATATATTGGAAACATAAGTGGATTCGCTTATCGACTTAAGAAAGTCATGTTTGAACACAGGGATATGCTTTTATTAAAATTAATACAGTAATTTGTAAACAGCAATTATTCCATACATACTTTCATACCTGTTTGAAAAAAGTGTCTCGAAAAAAGGACAGAATCTGATTTTATCGGACAAATTCGGTTGTGGGACAAAGAATTACAGGTCTTCGACACAAACAAAACCCATTGTAATTATAGGAAATACATATAAGTTGACGACTGCTTTTAACAATGTGCATGATTATTGCATACTAGGTATTGAGCAAAAAATTGTTTTTGTTGAAGGGCAAACCGACCGAAAGGTAGGGACGCAAAGCTTCCGGCCTAAGTCTAATTTATTGGGATAAGGCAGCGGGGTTGCTAGGCTATCCGGTTTAGAATCCCGTTTCCGGAAGTCGGAAGCGGGATTTATGCTTTTATCGAAAGTGTTGAGATTTTCAGAAAATGAAAAAACGATTCTTCTGATGTAATAGGGGAATTCACCATAACAAATGATCTTTTAAGCATGGATCGTCATAAATGGAACTGATGGACACCAAACATAAGAAACTGAACCATATCGTAAAATTGGTTAACGACTCTGAAATCTCTTCAATCAAAAGCGTTGTTACGGGCATCGTTAAAATAATTAACGACCCGGACTCAAGTGCAAAGGACTTGAAGGATCTTATACAGGTGGACCCGCCGCTTTCGGCAAAACTGTTAAAAGTTGCAAACTCCGCCTATTATTCCCGCGGTAATACTATCACTGAAATAATGCAGGCTGTAATCTGGATCGGCTATGAAGCATTGAAAGAACTGGCATTGAGTCAGAAGGTGTGTGAGATCTTCAATACCGATAATCTTATTGAAGGTTATTCGAGAACATCCCTTTGGAAGCACAGCATCGCCGTGGCCATACTGGCAAAAATGATTTACAGAAGAGAATTTGGACAGAGGGGTGAAGATATCTATGCAGCCGGATTGTTACATGACATCGGCATCATAGCGGAAGATCAATTCATGCAAAGGGAATTTTTAAGGGTTTTAAAGAGATTAAATGGCAGGAAAATAAGTCTATCGAACGCAGAAATTCAAATATTCGGATTCGATCATACCGATGTTGGAAAGGCTATCGCAGCGGATTGGAATTTACCCCCGGAACTGGTCATGAGTATAGGGTATCACCATGAGCCGTTTAATGCGGACCCGGAATTTTTATCAATGGCTTTAACCTTATATGTAGCAGACTGCCTGTGCCAGGAACATAAAATCGGTTTTTGCGGGACACCCACCAGGGACAAAGGCCTATTTCAAGAATGTATAGAACATATGGATGTGAAGCCTTATGCTCTCGAATTGATCTTGGATAATACGAGGCATGAAATATCTAGATTGGAGGATCAGGGGTTATTATAAAATGAATGATTCCGATCACATAAAACAGCTTGAAGAGAAGATCCTTCTTCTAGAGATTCAGATCAAGCATCTCCAAAATGACCTTCGCCTTACGAAAGAAGAGTATGAAATCTCGACGAAAAACTTCTTTGATATATACTCCAATATAGAAAAAGAAGTTGAAGCACGCACCAGGGATATCAAAAAACTACAAGATGTTTTGAAAGCCAAAAGCCAAGAGCTCCAGATCATACTGGATTCCTCACCGGGCATGATTTTTTACAAGGATACCGACCACAAATACGTACGGGTTAATAAGGTGTTTTCTGAAACGATCGGAGTTCCCATAAGGAAGATAATCGGAGAAACATATGAAAATCTTTTTCCTGAAGGTCAAAGCCATCTTCATGGCGACGATTTAGAAGTCATAGAAACCGGAAATCCTATACTGAACAAATCGATAATTATCGATACGGCAAAAGGGAAAGGGCAGATATTAATAAATAAAATACCCTATAAGGATATCAACGGTAAGGTCATCGGCATAATCGGTTTCGGAACGGATGTAACGGATCTGATAAAGGCTGAAGCTGAAAAGAGGGACCTTAAAGAAAGGCTTTCCCGATCGCAAAAAATGGAAGCATTGGGCCTGTTGGCCGGAGGGGTAGCCCATGATCTGAATAACGTTCTGTCAGGACTTGTCAGCTATCCGGACATTATTTTGCTGGATTTGCCGGAAGACAGCGAAATAAGAGAAGTTGTTTTGACCATGCAGGATTCGGGGAAAAAAGCAGCGGCGATCGTAGCGGATTTACTGACTCTTGCCAGAAGAAACGTGACAAAAATCAAGACCCTGAATATCAATGATATTTTGACAGATTATTTTAAATCCCCTGAATACAAAAAGCTTAAAAGTCATCACCCGAATGCCGTTACGGCAACCCACCTTGAACCGCATCTGTGTAATATCAAGGGTTCTGCAATTCATTTAAAGAAAGCGTTTATGAATCTTATCTCTAATGCGGCGGAAGCCTTGCCAGAAGGGGGAAAGATTATTGTTTCAACCGAAAATCGTTATGTTGATAGAACGATCAGGGGATATGAGAGTATTCAAGAGGGCGATTATGTTGTCGTAACGGTTGAAGATAACGGCATCGGGATTTCAACAGACGATATTGATAGAATATTCGAGCCGTTTTACACCAAAAAGATGATGGGAAGAAGCGGCACTGGTCTGGGCATGGCTGTTGTTTGGGGTACGGTTCAGGACCATAACGGATATATCAATGTTGAAAGTACAGAAGGGCTAGGAGCGACCTTTGAGCTCTATTTCCCGGTAACCAGGGGACAGATAGAGAAAGGGTCTGATTCGGTGAAAATTGAAACTTATATGGGGATAGGACAAAAAATTCTGGTGGTTGATGATGTTGACGGACAAAGGGAAGTTGCTTCGAGCTTATTAAGAAGATTAAATTACGAGGTGGAGACGGTATCAAGCGGTGAAGAGGCCGTTGAATATATGAAGCACAATTTGTGTGATTTATTGATCTTGGATATGATTATGGATCCCGGCATCGACGGTCTGGATACATACAGAAAAATTCTTAAGATACGCCCGAAACAGAAGGCCATCATCGCCAGCGGTTTTTCTGAAACCGAGCGGGTAAGAAAAGCTCAGAAGCTAGGTGCGGGACTATACATAAGAAAGCCGTATAGTCTGGAAAAGCTGGCAATCGCTGTTCGGGATGAATTGGCAAAATAATGCTGTTATCGCCTATTTAAGATATCTCCCCCTATTCTGTGTTGTGTTTAATGAAAGTCTCGTTTCGATACTCTTCAAAGGCGGTATTCAGTTCCGCCTGGGTGTTCATGACAATGGGTCCTTGCCATGCTACCGGCTCTTGGATGGGTTTGCCGGAAATCAAAAGAAATCGTGCCGGCTCGTTTTCTGTAGAAACTACCACAGATTCTCCATTATTGAAAAGTATGAGGTGCTCTTTCTCCAAAAGTCGATCTTTTTTTCTGCAGAAATAACCGCTGCCGGCAATGACGTACGCAAAAACCGTGTGCTCGGATTTAACCGGGTGGATGAATTCCGTTCCCCGGGGAACGGTGATATCCAGGTATTCAGGATCGATGACAATATCCTCCACCGGGCCCGTGCTCCCGTTCATCTCACCGCATATGATTTTAACCGTTACACCGCTTTCCAAAGTAACCTCCGGAATCTGGTCGTTTCTAATATCCCGATAGCGTGGATGCATCATTTTGTGGGCAGCCGGGAGATTGGCCCATAACTGAAACCCCCACATCAAACCGTTACCATCTCCCTGGGGCATTTCCTGGTGGATGATTCCGCTTCCGGCGGTCATCCACTGGACATCTCCGGATCCGATAATCCCCTTATTTCCCATGCTGTCTCCATGCTCCACATCTCCATGGAGTACATAGGTGATGGTTTCGATCCCCCGGTGAGGGTGCCAGGGGAAGCCTTTCAGATAGTGTTCGGGTTTATCCGAGTGAAAATCATCGAGCATTAAGAACGGATCGAAATCCGGGACCTCGCTGAATCCGAAAACTCTTTTTAAATGAACACCGGCTCCCTCAAGGGTCGGTTGGCTCTTTAAAATTTGGCTAATCGATCTTGTTTGACTCATAATAAGGCTCCTTTGAAAATATGACTCCTTCCCAAATAACAAGATAGTAAGATCCGATTCAAGACGATGCAACCGGCCGGACTCATTTATTGCCGAACCCGTTGCGACGCTATTTAAAAATCCGGATTGGGATGATATAGAATTCAAGATCATAATTTGCCCCTCTGGAAATCTTTTTGAAAGGATATGGTCTATGATTTTTGATTCCGGATTTGCCTGGGTACTTTCTCTCGTCAATTTAGGGATAATCGGTATGGCCGGATTGTTCACATACGAATCCATCCGGGAACAGGAACCCAGGGCGCCAAAGATCGGAGGCGCTGCGGTTGCCTTCCATATTTGTCTCGGTCTGCTCATTCTGTTCTCGCCGCCGGCACGGGTGCCCATTGCCTGGTTGCTGGGCATCGGGCTGGCCCTTCAGGCGATATTCCTGATACCCTATAAGGGCAATACCGCTACACCCAATCGCGCCGCAGACTTTCTTGTGGGTGATGGAAAAGATTTTATTCCCGCAGACGAGCGGGACATGGTCTTTGCCCGCAATGCCATGCAAGAGGGGTCCGAGCAATATGAAGCCTATTATAACAGCCATCCCGAGATAAAGGGCATTGACGACGCACGGCGGGTCAGGGGCGGGCCTTTAGGGAAACCCGGGACCATAGACGGACGATACCGGCCCAATGTGTCCATGCTTGCGGCATCCATCGATTTTCCTATCTTGCTCGGGGACAAGGCCTATGTCAACCCGGCATCAGCCTCCAAGGGTACCCATTATCTATCTGAAAAAGATGCGGAAGCAAGGGAAGAAATCGATCCGGCAAAGGCGACAAAAATTGTAAAAGGATGGGCCAAACACCTGGGGGCCGATCTTGTGGGGGTTTGTAAGATCGATCCGAGATGGGCCTACACCCATAGGGGGCGAATCCACTTCGGGGATTGGGAAAATTGGGGAAATGAAATTCCGGAGTCGCTTCCCTATGCCGTGGTCATCGCCACGGAAATGGACTATGATTTTGTCAAATCCGCCCCTCACACACCCTCTGTGGTGGAAAGCGGTTATAATTACGCCCGCGGTGCTTACATCGCCACGATACTTTCCAGGTGGTTCGGGGCCATGGGTTATCGGGCCGTGGCCGAGCACAACCGGCATTACGACTTCTTAATGGTTCCCCTGGCCGTTGATGCGGGCCTGGGCGAACTGGGTCGGTTCGGTTATCTGATGGCCGATAAATTCGGCCCGCGGGTGCGGCTCTTTGCAGTGCAGACGGATATGCCGCTTGTACCTGACAAACCCATAGACATGGGTGTGGAAAAATTCTGCGAAGCCTGCGTGAAATGCGGGGAATCCTGTCCCTCAAAGTCCATTCCCCTAGAGAAAGAAAAGACAACGGAGCGGGGAATTAAGCGATGGAAACTCAGTGCAGAGACCTGTTTTGAGTACTGGGGAAAGGTCGGGACCGATTGCTGTATATGCATGGCCGTTTGCCCCTATTCCCGTCCGAACCGGACCATTCACAGGTTTGTCCGATTTATGTTGCGCCGTTCCCACATAGCCCGTGTGGTGTTTCCCCATATTGACAATATTCTCTACGGTCGACAGTGGAAACCGCGCGGGGCACTGGATTGGATGGACTACCCCAAGGGCGCCGGCTCAAAAGGAGTCCCGGTTTTCGAGGCAGACGCCTAACGCCATTCGACCCCTTTATTTTGTAGATAATCTTCGAGAATCTCCTCGATGAAGTCTGATATCTGCACGTCTTGATCCATACTCATTTTCCCTATGGCCGCCAGCATCTTTCCCGGCAGTTCAAGGGGAACCGTTCGATAATTCATGGTATGCCGCTTTTCATACCATGCGTTGATGGCTGCCATTTTGGTTTCGCGTTCTTCCGGACTCAGGGTTTCTTTTGCATACCATCCGGACACCTTCTCTTTTGTCTTTGCTTGTGCCATGCGTTTCTCCTATCTTCCCATGGTCTCGGACGTGGCTTTACCCATCCGTCCGTAATAAAAATTGCAGGGCGGATATCCCTGATAGAGCGCTGCTGCAGGCGCGTGCCCCGTCCGGCGATCCTTTACGATCAGGGTCGTTACCGGTGCATCCGACATCTTTGTAAAAGAGATGTCGTGGCCGAGACAGAGACCGAGGATGACATTCAAATCCGTTTTTTCCTCGTTTAATATCAGGGCCTGGGAAATGTTGTTGCAGATGGTCTCAAAGGTGAACATCCGCACCTTTTCGTCTTCCTCGATTCCGATTTCTCCCTTTTCGATGGCGCCCACCTTGCAGTTGACCTGAACCGTCTCCAATCCCCGTTCCTGAAACATTTCACTGAGAATCTTGGCCTCTCCGATGCACCCGATGCAGTGGGCAAATCCGATCTTTTTATAACCCATCATCTTGCAGAACATGATCAATTCTTCCACCCGGGTCATCTTCATGTTGATTTCCGTTCCGCCCGGCGGGGTCTGGGAGGACATGCCCTCCAATCTGGCCCCCGCCAGCTGCATCTTTCGGTGAAACGGGTCATTTTGGTAGATCTCTTTTGCCTTTTTGATGATATCCGGATAATTTTTGGTGGGACAATCAGCGGGCCCCTTGAGAATATCCCCGGGCTCTTTGGGCCAACAGGCCATGACGTTGCAGCTGTCGCACCGTGGCGGCCTTCTCTTTTTCGGCACTTTTATTTCCGGAATATGCTTTGAGTATTTCACTTTTTCTTCAGCCATTAGACCTCCTTGCTATATTTAATTTCTTTTTATGCAACGAAACACATCGAAAAAATTTGATCACAAATATTAAGAGGCGTCAATTCTTAAATTGGCTGTTTCCAGCAACAAAGCGTATCAATCTGGATTTTGTCTGATCGGGAGATGTAGATTCTCACGCTAAATGACCAGAGTAATCACAAGCAAAAGAACCATAAAGG
>CAYSUA010000174.1:0-612 GCA_964433795.1 uncultured Desulfobacteraceae bacterium
ACAAAAATTGAAATTTTGCGCTTGACAGTGTCTACTTTTTTGAGGAAAAGCCATATTATCTCGTTTGCATATGGTCGTCATATGGTAGAGGACGATATCCCTGATATCCTCGGGATGCTCTCTGAGTGGTGATATATGAAAAGACAGAGATTTTATTCTATAAAGAAGATCGTCTCTGAATTCCCCTTCCCGGTTCATCTCTTCCAGATCTCGATTTGTGGCAGACACCATTCTAAAATCGCTCTTTAGCTCCTGTTTGCCGCCAACCGGTCTATAACTTCGTTCTTGAAGCACCCGTAAGAAAGATTTCTGAATGGAAAGCGCCAGTTCTCCGATTTCATCGAGAAAAAGTGTCCCGCCGTCGGCCTGCTTGATCAATCCGTCTTGAGCCTTATCGGCACTTGTAAAAGCTCCCTTCGTATGGCCAAACAGTGTGCTTTCAACCAAATTTTCAGGCATGGCCGCACAATCCACAACCACCAGATTATTATCCGCACGCGGGCTGTTTTCATGAATGGCACGGCAGATAAGCTCTTTGCCGGTACCGGTTTCTCCTGTGATAAGAACGTTCGCTGTGCTCTGTGATGCTTTTGCCACAAAATCGAGACATGC